>CAZEMD010000034.1:0-11512 GCA_964513225.1 uncultured Candidatus Bathyarchaeia archaeon
CGTCTACGACAGGTTCTTCGGCATAGGCTCGGTTCACATCGAGACCGCGGGGTACTCGGGGCAGGACCAGAGGGGGCCCGAGGAGACCATGGAGGGCATAGTCTTCTACGACGAGGTACGGGACTACATACTCCAGGAGCTGAGGAAGCTACGCGGGACGTACGTCACGACCACCGAGCTGAACTCGGGCCGAGAGCTGCTCAGCCCCGACGATGTCAACAGGGAGATACTGGCCACACTGAGGATGATAAGGAAGCAGCTTGAGGAGAAAGAGGGCTAGACGACCCTTCCGAGGATCTCCGTCGAGAGGTTGCCGCCGCTTATCACGACGCCCACCTTCCTGTCCTTGAAGCGCCCTGGGTGCGTCATTATGGCGGCGGGCCCCACGGCGGCGGCGCCCTCGACGAGCATGTGGTGCCTGTGCAGCATATAGCCTATGGCCGCCAGTATGTCCTTCTCCTCGAGGATCACCCAGTCGTCTATGAGTTCTCTGCAGATGTCGAAGGAGACGCTGCCCTGCTCCAGGCCGCCGTGCAGGCCCTCGGCCACAGAGTCCTCCAGGGGCATGTCGAATATCTCTCCCCGTTTGACGCACTCGTACATCACCGGGCTGGCCGCCGACTGGACGCCTATCACCTCTGCGTCCCCCGTCTGCTTGAAGACAGACGCGACCCCGGACGCCAGGCCGCCGCCGCCCACGGGGACCAGGACCGTGTCGATTTCCGGGGCGTCCTCCACCATCTCCAGGCCGACGGTGGCCTGGCCCATGATGAGCTCCGTGTCGTTGTACGCCGAGACGAATGTTTTTCCCTCCTCTCTCTCTATGCGTCTCGCCAGGCGCTCCGAGTCCATGTACTCGTCCCCCTCGATGATGAGCTCCACGCCGTACCGTCTGATGGCGTCTATCTTCACGGTTGGCGTGCGCTCCGGGACGACTATGGTGGCTTTGACGCCGAGCTCACGCGCCGCGTAGCCCACCCCCTGGGCGTGGTTGCCTGATGAAGCCGTCACGACGCCCCTGCCCCGCTCCTCCTCCGAGAGCAGGAGTATCTTGTTGGTGGCGCCCCTTATCTTGAAGCTGCCCGTCACCTGCTGGTTCTCCAGCTTGAGCCAGACGTCGCCGCCGCAGAGGCCGCTGAGGCCGGGGGAGTGCTCCATGGGGGTCCTCCTCGCCCACCTGGACACCCTCTTCCTCGCGGCGTAGACGTCGCTTAACCTTATCATGGATTAGAAATGGTTGTCCACGTTTTTAAAGTCGTGATCCTTCACGGCTTCGTAGGCCCGTCGACGGCGTTCCTGGGCGGAGAAGAATGATGGGTCGGCCTCCAGCGCGCGCCGCACGTCTTCGTGGGTCTCGGCGAACCTCCCCTTCTTCACCGAATCCACCGTCTGTTTCACAGCCTCCATGAACGCCGTCCGTGCTTCGTCGAGGTGGCTGTTCATCGACAGGAGGTGCTCTACGAGCTCGGTGTTCTCCGCCACGACGCTCTGGGCGAAGGTGTACTGGAGGGTGAACGTGGTTCCCCCGAGCCTCCGCAGCTTCTCAAGGTCTATGCCCTCCATGGTCTTGGCGAAGGCCATGTTGATGAGGTAAGGCAGCGAGAGTACGATAGCCATGTAGGCGTCGTGGGCCTCGGCTTCCACGGTGACCAGTTCGGCGCCTGGGAAGAGGCTCTCGGCGAGCTCCGCCTCGCGCCCAGCGTCCACAATGGGCACCAAGGCCACCGCCCTGTTGTCAAGCCTCTCGGCAGTGGGACCGAACATGGGGTGCACGCAGAGAGGGACGAGCATCTTCTCGGTGGACGCCATCAACGGCTCCACAACGCCCTCCTTGAGGGAGGCGATCTCCGCTAGGACCGCCCCCGGCTTCATGCGTCTGGAAGCCTGGTACAGTACCCCCGGGGTGGCCTTTATCGGCACTGAGACCACCACGAGGTCGGCCGTCTCAAGCTCCCGCTCCCCCTCACCTGTTCTAAGGTCTACCTTGTGCACCGTGTGCCCTAGGCGGCCTAGGTGGTGGACGAGCCACCGCCCCATCTTCCCGTCGGCGCCGATGACAGCTGCCTTCAACTCAGACGGGGCTGTTGCGTCTGCCGGGTATTTTACGGTTTAGGGCAGGCTAGGCTGCCCGGCGAACCGCGGATATGAGCCCAGGTGCTTGATGTAGCTCGTGTGTGTCTTAAACTCCTTGAGGGCCTCCGCGACCTCTGGGGTTTTCACGTGGCCGTGGAAGTCTACGAAGAATATGTACTCCCACGGCTTCCCCACCAGGGGCCTCGACTCTATCTTGCACAGGTTGATCCCTCTCCCGGCTAGGGCGTTCAACGCGTTCACGAGGGTCCCCGGCCGGTGCGCCACCACGAACGCTAGGCTGGTCTTGTCCACGACCGTCGGCTCAGGCTCCTCGTCGCCGACGACGAGGAACCTGGTGTAGTTCTCGTTGTGGGTCTCGATCTCCCTCTCAAGGACCTTCATGCCGTACACCTCGGCGGCTCTCTGGCTCGCGATGGCGGCGGCGTCCATGATGCCCTGCTCCTTGATCATCTTGACGCTGCCCGCCGTGTCGTAGGCCCCCACGGGTTCGAGGCCATGCTTCTCAAGGTACTCCCTGCACTGGCCCAGCGCTTGGTGGTGGCTGTAGACCCTCTTCACGTCCCCCGCCTCGACGCCGGGGTTGACTATCAGGCAGTGAACTATCCTGAGGACGGTCTCTCCCTGAGCCTTGACTGTGCGCTCGTTGAGGAGGTCGAAGGTCCTGACGATGCTCCCGTGGATGCTGTTCTCCACGGCGACCAGCCCCAGGTCCGCTTCGCCCTCCTCGACGGCGTCAAAGACGTCGGGCAGGTAGGGGCGGGGCAGCGGCTCGGCGGCGCCTCCCCAGTGGAAGGTGATCGCCTCATCGCTGTAGGCGCCGAGCTCTCCCTGGAAAGCCACCCTCACGGCTGCTCCTCCTCGGCCTTGATGCATAGGTCGATTATCTCCCTGAACACCCGCCGGGCCCCCTCAGGGTCCAGTCCCCTGTTGGCGGCGAGGCCGCCCACATGGTCCAGGACGGCCTCCTCCCGTGTACGGTCAACGACCGGCATCCCGTGCCTCTTCTTCACTTCGCCTATCTTCAGCGCGACTTCCACGCGTCCGCTTATCTTCTCCAGTATCTCCTCGTTGAGCCTGTCGATCTCGTCCCTCAGAGGGCCGATCTCCTCGGCGTAACTCATGCTGTTCACCCCTGTGCGTCGCCTCCCTCTGCGGCAGGTGGGTTGAGCGTAGCCACGGCGCTATTCTCCCAGCTCCTCTAGCGCCTGCCTCAGCTGGGTGGCGTTGGGTATGCTCCGGCTGAACCTGTTGCCCTCCATGAAGCTCACCCCCTTTCCTTTAGTCGTCTTGGCGACTATTACGCTGGGCTTTCCCTTCGTGTGCTCGCAGACCTCCAGGGCGTCGAGGACGGCGTAGACGTCGTGGCCGCTGACGTCGATTACGTTCCAGCCGAAGGAGCTCCACTTCCCCGACACCGGCTCAACGGACTTCACCTGCTCCGTCGTGCTGGTGAGCTGGTACTGGTTCCTGTCGACTATGGCGACCAGATTGTCGAGGCCGTAGTGGGCCGCCGTCATGGCGGCCTCCCAGATCTGGCCCTCGTGGAGCTCTCCGTCGCCTAGGACCACGTAGATCCTGTGCGACGCTTCGTCCATCTTGGCCGCGAGGGCCATGCCCACCGCCACGCTGAGGCCCTGGCCCAGTGAGCCCGTGGCCACGTCGACGCCCGGCGTGACTGTGTCGGGGTGGCCGTGCAGCCTGCTGCCCAGCTCCCTCAGCGTGTGGAGTTCCTCCTCGGGGAAGTAGCCGGCCTCGCTGAGCACCGCGTAGAGGGCGGGCGCGGCGTGCCCCTTGCTGAGTATGAGCCTGTCCCGATCCACCCAGTCGGGGTTCGAGGGGTCGTGCTTCATCTTCATGAAGTAGAGTATGGCGAGTATGTCGACTATGCTCATGCTGGCGCCCAAGTGGCCGCTGCCCGCCTCGGCCACCATCTGGAGGACCTTCCTCCTGATGTCTTTCAGCAGCTGGCCCAGGGGCTTCACGCCCGTCTTGGTCTGGACGAGGTCCCCCGCCAGTATGGGCTCATCCTCCGTCGTGAGGTTCGTTATGAACATCCCGAGCTCTGTGAGCTCCACCCCCTTGAAGCTGGGGGGCTCCCCGTAGTCGATGAGCTTAAGGCTCCTCAGCGCCTGGGCGTGGAACCGCAGCTCCTCCATGGGCACGTTGTACCTTCGGCTCACCTCACGTAGAACAGAGGTGAGGGAGGTAGGAACCTTGGGGACGTTTGTCAGTATGAGGACTTGGTCCTTGGATATGGTTCGAAGAACTATTCGGCGTAGATCTTCAAGCTGGCTCTGGTTTAGCGAAATTGGCGCATTGATGACACCACCGAATGTACGCCTTCAACCGTGTTTTAGCATATAAGATTATTGGGTGGGAGGAATTACCTATTCTGTTTGTAATCAGTCCAGTTGGGTGGCCTCGAAATCGGTGACCGTGTCCAGCTGCTTGGCTCGTTCGACGAGGTCCCCTAGTTCCCCGATCACGAGTTCGCCGTAGGCGTTCCAGACCCCCGAGACCTCGTCGTGGTGGAGCTCGTCCAACGCGTTTAGGTTGACCTGGGCGCCTATGACCTCCGTTAGCTTCTTCAGCGAGCCCGGGATGTCCTTGATCCTCGCCCTTATGTGGACGAGGCCGCTGTCCGGGGGGAAGAAGTCTATGAACATCGCCCTTATCCTGGGCCACGCCTTCACCACGGCGTGCTTCGCCCTCCTCACCTGCGCCTCCGCGGCCTCGCCGGAGACCACCCTCACCCATTCCCCTTCGTCCGCTTCAACCACGTAGGTGGCTGAGAGGTTGAACGAGACCGGGAACAGCTCAGTTATCTCCCTGCTGGTAACGAAGCCACCCATGTCGCTGATCTCGGCCATCACCTCGTCCGGTGTGACTTCCGACTCCGCGAAGTCTACGAGGAACTCTGAGATCCATATGTTGCTGAACCCGAAGGCGCCCCCCGTCAAGATGTTGAGCCCCCTCTTGCTGAACAGCTCGGTGACGTCTGCCAGGCTCCCCCTGACGTCCGTCAGGAACATCCTGAAGTAACTTACCGTTGAGGTCAGCCTGAGGGGTGAGAGAAGCAGCCTGCCGGTCTCTGGTTCCATGTAGCCGAAGAGGGTCTGCCCTGGGAAGACCCCTATCACGCCGCCGACCTTCGGCGGTATCCTGATGCTCCAGCCCTCGTCGGTGAACTCGACGTTTGAGTGTTCGCAGACGATCATGGCTCAACATACCGCGTGGTCAGATAAAGGGTTTTCAATGGGCGACTCCGGCCCTGGGAAACCTTTTACAGGCAAGAATCTAGAGACCGGTTGGGAGACGTTGAAGCACATAATCCTTGACACGGACCCCGGCGTGGACGACGCCCTGGCCTTCCTCCTCGCGTTTGGCAGCCCGGAGCTGAGGGTGGAGGCAGTCACCACGGTCGCGGGGAACGTCAGCCACGAGAAGGGCCACAGGAACGCCAAGCAGCTGCTGGAGTTTCTGGGGAGGACCGACGTCCCGGTCTGCCGGGGCGCCGAGAGGCCGCTGGTGAGGGGGCTCAGGCACGCCGAGGGTGTCCACGGCGAGACCGGCCTCGGCGGCGCCTCTCTGCCCGAGCCCCGGATGAAGACCGACCACAGGAGCGCAGTCCAGGTTATCCACGAGAAGGCCCGGGAGCTTGGCGGGGAACTCACCCTCGTCGCCGTGGGCCCCCTCACAAACGTCGCCGCCGCCCTGGTCGGCGACCCCACGCTGCCGTCGAAGGTGAACGGCCTCGTCGTGATGGGTGGCGCTTACGGCCTCACGCCCTACGGGCATGGGAACGTCAGCCCGGTGGCGGAGTTCAACGTCTGGCACGACCCGGAGGCGGCGAAGATAGTGTTCAACAGCGGCGTCCCCATGGTCTGCGCGGGCCTCGACACCACGACCCACCCTGATTACCGGATGAGCGTAGAGACTTTCAGGGAGATAGAGGCGATGGACACCAGGCGGTCACGGCTCGTTGCAGACCTCTGCAGGGGCATAGTTGGGCGTTTCGAAGGGTTCAACCTCCACGACCCCATGGCCGTGGCTTACCTCGTCGACCCCACGATCTTCGAGACGAGGAGGTGCAGGGTGGACGTGGAGACCTGCGGGAAGCTGACCAGAGGCATGACCGTCGTCGAGAGGCGTCACGGCAGGATCGTGGAGGCCGACGTCGAGGTCATCGTGGAGGCGGACGCCGAGCGCTTCCACAGGCTCATAATGGAGAGGGTGGTCGAGGGACGTGGCGGTTGACCTCATCTGCTGCGGCGCCATAAACTGGGACATCAACCTCTTCATGGATAGGCTACCCCGGACCGGCGAGGAGGTCCCCGTCAACGAGATACACCGCGTCTCGGGGGGCACCGCCGCCAACGTCGCGGTCGCGGCGGCGAGGCTGCTGGGGCCCGGACGCGTAGCCTTCATAGGCGCGCTGGGGGAGGACCCCATCGCCGAGCAGCAGATACGTATCCTCGGGGAGGAAGGCGTCGATTTCAGCGGCATACTAATAGTCCCCGGCGAGGAGTCGGGGCAGGCCTACATAAGCATAGGCGCCGACGGCGCCAACGAGATACACACCTACTTCGGCGCCAACCTCAGGTTAACGGGCGGCCACTTCCGCGACAGGGAGCGCCGCGACCTCCTCGAGAGCGCGGATGTCTGTGTGATAATGGACCCTCCTCTGGAGGCCGCGGAGGCGCTCGCCGCCGCCTGCAGGGAGAACGGCGTCACCGTCATGTGGGACCCCGGGGTCTACTCGGAGCACGGGCTGGAGACCCTGCTACCCACCCTGAGCAACACGGACTACTTCATACTGAACCACCTTGAGTACGAGAACCTGCTGGGCACCAGCGACCCCCGGCGGGTGATGGAGAAACTGGAAAGGCGCGTCGGCGGCGTCAAGGCCATAATCAAGCAAGGCGCGGAGGGCTCCACCATCTGCCTGGACTCCACGGGGGCCACGGTTTCCATGGAAGCCGTGCCCCTGGATGAGCTGGGGCTCAGGGTGGTGAACACGGTGGGCTGCGGCGACGCCTTCATCGGCGGGTTCGCCTCCGCCAAGGTGGAGGGGCTGGACGATGTCGAGGCGCTGAGGCGGGCGAGCGCGGCCGGCGGCTTCAAGGCCACCCGGAAGGAGACCCGGGGCGGGCCCACGGCGGGGGAGCTGAGGGAGCTGCTGGAGAGATGGAGGGCTCTCCGACCCGGGTCACGGGCCGGTGATTAAGGTTATAAAACCCCAGCCCCTGTTCCTAGTAGCATGAAGCACTTTCACTACACCGAAGTAGAGAACCTGGATGTGCCTGAGCCTGCGGAAAAAGTCAAGATCAGGTGGCTCATCAATGAGGAGACCGGCGCCCCAAACTTCGCCATGAGGCGTTTCGAGGTGGCGCCGGGCGGCAGCACGCCTTTCCACACTCACGATTGGGAGCACGAGGTATACGTGCTGGAGGGAGACGCCGTCGCGGTCTCCAAGGACGGGGAGACGGCCATCGGCCCGGGCAGCGTCCTGCTCGTGGAGCCCAACGAGGTGCACAACTTCAGGAACACGGGCGACAAGACCCTCGTGTTCCTCTGCTTGATACCTTTCCAGAAATAGCTTTTCTAGGCTTATTTACCCGTTTCTAGCTCTATTTTTCCATTGACTCCCGTAAATTTACTGGGAATCCATATTCCTTTTTAGTAGTACTCCGCGTTGAGAGAACGAAGAACATGAATCGCGGATATTCCTCTAGAACTGTAAACCATGTTTGTAGGGGTGCCCTATACACTCTAGGTTATAGGGGATATCCGTCGAACGATTGTCTCAGTAGGGGTCAATATTGAAAAGCAGGCGATCTAAGCTCGAAATATACCTAGATGTGCTCAAGGTGATCAAGGAGGGCACGAAGAAGCCGACACGCATCATGTACGGAGCCAACCTATCATGGAAGCTGCTGCAGGGGATCCTGTCCTCTATGGTTACCCAGGATCTTATTCTTGAGGTCGACGCGTCACAGTCGAAGGACAAGCGGACAAGCAGGTACTACGAGATCACCCCGAAGGGTGACAGCGTTATCAGGTACTTTGATCGCGCCAAGGGTCTCATCGAGATAGATGAGCCGGACTTCAACCCCCTCCAGATTGCCCGGGGACGGTAAAGGCCCCCCAATTTTTTAATAAAATATGATGGGCTAGAGTTCCAGTTTTCCACCGTACTCGTCGCCGTGGAACAGCTCGTCGAAGGCTTTTCGTCCGCGGGGCTCAGGCTTCTGGTCAGGGACGCCTATGGGCAGGAGGCAGATCACATTCATTTCCGCCGGTATCCCCAGAAGCTTCTTCACCTGTCCCTCGTTGAAGGCGCCTATCCAGCAAGTGCCGTACCCCAGCTCCCAAGCGGCCAGCACCATGTGCTCCACCGCGGTCATGACGTCGCGCTCCGCCCAGCGCTCGTAAACCTCCGGGTTCTTGGGGTCCATCCCCAGCGCCACGACTATCACGCCCGCGTCGCTTACCCACGTCTGGTTGCGGGCGGCGACCCCGAGCCTCTTCCTCAGCTCAGGGTCCTTGACCACTACGAACCTCCACGGCTGTCTGTTCCCGGCGCTGGGAGCCAGCCGGGCGGCCTCAAGTATCTGTTTGAGGTGCTCGTCGGGGACCGGCTGCGGCTTGTACCTCCTCACGCTTCTACGGGTCTCGATGGCTTCAAAGACGTTCATTGTAACGGAACAAGTGGAACGACGCGATTTAAACCAAATCGAGATCTTGGGCTCAGCTTTTATCCTAGACGGCTTAGATCAACCCGTGAAAGGCATGAGGATAGCGGTAGCAAGCTTCAGCCATGAGACCCTCACCTTCTGCCCCGAGATCAGCACCCTCGAGGCTTGGGAGGCGGGCGGCATAAGGTACGGCCCAGACGCCCTGGACACCGAGGGGGAGGGCAAGGGCTACATAACCGGCTACAAGGAGGCGGCCGAGGGCCAGGAGGACGTCGAGCTCGTCGGCATACTCCGAACGGGCTGGCCCAAGCTGACAGGGTACGGCAGCTGGATCACGACGGAGGCGTTCGACGTCATCACCGGCCGCATAGTGAGCAGGCTGGGGGAGCAGGTGAGCGGGGAGGGGGTAGACGGGGTGTTGCTGGCGCTGCACGGCGCCATGGCGGTGACCAACGTGCCTCGCCCCGAGGCCGAGATCGTGCGTAGGGTTCGTAGTGTTGTGGGCGACGTCCCCATAATGGTGACCTTCGACCTCCACGCCAACGAGGATGTGGAGATGGCCAACGCGGCCGACGCGGTGTTCATACTCAAGACCTACCCTCACCTCGATAGCCATGACATCGGGTTCACCGCCGCGAGGTGCATGATAGAGACCGTCAGGGGCGAGTTTAGGCCGGAGATGGCGTTCAGGAAGCCCGGCGTCGTCAGCGCGAGCATCTTCCAGGCCTCCGAGTTCAACCCCATGAAGAAGGTGTACGAAAGGTGCCGGGAGTGGGAGGGGAAGGGCGTCTACTGCGCCTCCGTGGCACCCGGGTTCGCGTACGCCGACGTCCCGGACCTGGGCGCCAGCGTCTTCGTGGTCACGGACGGCGACAGGGGGCTGGCCGAGGAGGCGGCTCAGGACCTCCACGAGCTAGTGTGGAGCCTCCGCGAGGAGCTGACTCGGAGCCTGCCCGGGGCCAACGAGGGCGTCGCCGAGGTCATCGAGATGGTGGAGGCTGGGAAGAAGCCGGTGGTCATAGCGTACCACGACGACAGGCTTGGGGACGGAACCCACGTGCTCCGGGAGCTCCTGGATCAGGGCGCCGTGAACTGGTGCAGCACAGGCATAGCCGACCCGGAGACTTTGAAGACACTGGAGGAGAACCACGAGATCGGTGACACGGTGACCGTGGAGATCGGCGGCTGGCTGGACCCCATCAGCGGAGACCCTGTGGAGGTGACGGGGGAGATCGAGTTCCTCGGCGGCGCAGAGTGGGTGGAGACCGGGCCCATGGGCAGGGGCGCACACGAGAAGGTAGACCTTAGGGCTTCGCTGGACCTCGGGGAGAACAGGCACGTCGTGATCACCGAGAGGCTTTCGGCTCCCATGAGCGCGGACCCGTTGAAGGCGCTGGGCTTGGACGTGGACGGCTTAGACATCGTGGAGATCAAGAGCAGGGTCCACCACAAGGCGTGGTGGGACACGTGGAGCGCCGTGGACTACCCGGTGGACCCGCCGGGGCTTGGCCCGGCCGACCTCAGCATACTGGACTATAAACACATGCGGTGGGACGCTTTTCCGATTGGAGGAAAGTACAGAAAAACAAGCACCCGCAATGTTTCTTAATGCTCCACGTTGAACAGTAGATGGCGAGAAGCTAGGATACTACGAGTTCCTCGGGCTCCTCTGACGAGGACTCCCTCGGCTGGGTTAGCTCCTTTTCCACTCTCAAGAAACAGTGAACTATGGAGGACTCTTTGTTCAACGCGTAGAGCTTGGCTCGCCCTATTTTCCGGGTTACCTTGACGGCGTCTTCCTCCAGGAGAATGGGCAGGTACTCGTAGAGGGTGCGCTTGGCCATGCCTATGGCCTCCATGATCTCCTTCCGGGAGAAGTCGTGGTTAGGATTATCCAGGAAGAAGTCCAGTAGCCGTAGCTGAGGGGAGGTGCCGAAAACCTTGAGAAAGACAGAGCTATGCTCTTCGCTGTAGAGTGAGGCCATGCATCGCACCGTACCAACCAAGGGTGAGAAGGTATATAAATGTGTCACCTTTAAAGGTGTATCAAGTGAACCGTTATGGCTCCCCGTGACATGAGCCCCGAGGAAATCAAGGCCGAGGTGTGCTGGAGGCTTCGGAGGCGTGACTGCTGGGGGGCCAAGTACCTTCCCGTGGACGCCTTGGTGAGCTGGCTTGGGCGGCAGGTCAGGAAGGATGGGAAGAAGGTCCAAGCAGCCATAGATGAGCTGATAAGGGAAGGTCTCCTGCTACCTCACAAGAAGGGGCGAACTGTCTCCCTGAATCCTCACAGAGTCCATGATGTTGATGCCCTCCTTGAGGGATACCTTTGACTCCTCAAATTCCCCATGGAGAAGTGAGTGTGAGTTACTCTGTCTCCTAGTCGGCGTTTCAGGGTCAATTGTTGCGCGCACAATATCTAAAGAATAATCCTCTGATGAACGTCCTTCACTAATAATGGCATGATGATGCGTTACTCCACCGGGGGTAGTGCAGGGAAGGGTTGCCCGTCACTCGACTTTCACGGCGAACCTGAGCACCGCCAGCGCCGCGAAGTTGACGACTATGGCCACGTTGAAGACGTTGCCGAAGCCCATCAGCCCGGCGAGGTAGCCCGCCACCACGGGGGCTATGGCGCCGACTATGCTGCCGGGGAGGAAGAACAGGGCGTAGCCTAGCCCTCTCTGTCTTCGGGGTGTGAGCTTCGCCATTATGGCGCT
>CAZEMD010000035.1:0-11510 GCA_964513225.1 uncultured Candidatus Bathyarchaeia archaeon
AAGAAGCTGGACATACGCATAGGCACAGTCAAGGAGTGCGTCCAGGTGAAGGGCTCAGACAAGCTCTACACCCTCCACGTCGACATGGGAGACGAGGTCAGGCAGATAGTCACGGGCCTCGTCGACTACTACACCGCGGAGGAGCTCACCGGGAAACGCATAGCGGTGGTCATGAACCTGAAGCCGGCCAAGATATTCGGCCAGATGAGCTACGGGATGTTACTGGCTGCCGAGACGAAGGAGGGCGACCTCGCGCTCATCACCACGGACAACCCCATCGCCGACGGCGCTAGGATCACCTAACTGTTTTTATCGCCCCACACAGGAGCATTCCTAGATTCCATGACGGATAAGGTTCTAGTCATAATAGCGACGGGGGACAAGGCCAAGGCGCTTACGGGCCTCATGTACGCCAAGAACGCGTTGAAGCGGGGCTGGCTCACCGACGTGAAGGTGGTCTACTTCGGCCCCAGCGAGCGGCTCATGGTCGAGGACGCCGACGTCGCCAGCGCCGCCATAGAGGTTGCCGGCATGGGCGAAGCCTACGCATGCAAGGCCATCAGCGACCGCGAGGAAATCAGCGAGAAGATCGACGACATGGGTGTCAAGGTCGAGTACGTGGGCACCATAATCAGCGACTACGTCAAACAGGGCTACGTCCCCATGGTCTGGTAGAAAGGGGGAGAGAGGCGAGGGGCCGTCCCCGTTGGCCGCCCCACCTCAAGGCTAGATGGCTAGTCACGCGTCTTCTCGACGGCTACGGCGCAGACCTTGTACTCGGGTATCTTGGAGAAGGGGTCCAGCGCCGCGTTCGTCAGCCTGTTGGCGGCGGCCTCCGCGAAGTGGAAGGGAATGAACACGGAGCCGGGCGCAGACTTCTCGGTGACCCTGGCCTTTGCCTCGATGAGTCCCCGCCTGGACCTGACACGGACCTTGTCGCCGTCCTCGACGCCGAGCCTGGAAGCGTCCCCCGGGTTTATCTCGACGAGGCACTCCCCCCTGAGGGCGTCCAGCACCTCCGACCGCCTGGTCATGGTCCCCGTGTGGAAGTGCTCAAGAACCCGGCCGGTCGTCAGCATGAGGGGGTACTCATCGTCAGGTTCCTCCGCCGGGGGCCTGTACTCCACGGCGTGGAACATTCCTTTTCCCCTCGTGAAACGTTCGGCGTGGAGGAACCGTGTCCCAGGGTGGGTCGCGTCGGTGCACGGCCACTGCAGGCCCTCCCTGCCCAAGCGATCGTAGCTGACGCCCCCGTAGATGGGGGTGACGCCCGCCATCTCGTCCATGACTTCCGCCGGCGACTCGTACCGCATGGGGTACCCCATCCGCGTGGCCAGCTCGCATATGATCTCCCAGTCGGCCTTAGCCTCCCCGACCGGCTCGAACAGCTTGTTGACCCTCTGAACCCTTCTACCGGTGTTGGTGAAGGTGCCGTCCTTCTCCGCGAACGAGGCCGCGGGGAGCACGACGTCCGCTAGCTCCGCGGTCTCCGACATGAATATGTCCTGCACCACGAGGAACTCCAGATTCCCCAGCGCTTCCTCGACGTGGTTCAAGTCCGGGTCGCTGAGCATGGGGTTCTCCCCCATCACGTAAAGCCCCTTGAGCCTTCCCTCATAGGCGGCGTCCATCATCTCCACGACGGTGAGGCCCGGCTCCACGCTCAGGTCTACGCCCCAGGCCTCCGTGAACTTGCTCCGTATCTGCTCGTCGTCCACTGACTGGTAGCCGGGGTAGACGTTGGGCAGCGCCCCTAGGTCGCAGGCTCCCTGGACGTTGTTCTGGCCCCTCAGGGGGTTGACCCCCGTGCTCTCCCTGCCAACGTTGCCTGTGAGCATGGCCAAGTTGGCGACGGATATGACGTTGTCGGTCCCCGTGGTGTGCTGGGTGATCCCCATGCTGAAGACGAAGCTGGCCCTATCGGCCTCCCCTATGGCGACGGCCGCCTCCTCCAGATCTCGGCTCGGCACCCCCGTGATCTCCTCCACCCTCTCGGGTGTGTACTTCTCGACTGTTTCCCTGAACTCCTGGAAGTTCTCACAGCGTTCCTCGATGAACTCCGTGTCTTGGAGGCCTTCCCGGAGGATGACGTTCATGAGGCCGTTGAGGAGCGCCACGTCGGTGCCACCCCTCTGCCTCAGCCATATCTCCGCGTGGTCAACCAGCCCTATCTTCCGGGGATCCGCCACGATGAGCGTCGCCCCGTGGTCGACCACGGCCTGCCTCATGTACTTGGCTATCACCGGGTGGTTCTCCGTGGTGTTGCTGCCCGTCACGAATATGAGATCGCTGCCCGTCAGCTCCAGTATGCTGTTCGTCATGGCCCCCGACCCGAACGCCTTCACCAGGCCCGCCACCGTGGGGGCGTGACACAGCCTGGCGCAGTGGTCCACGTTGTTGTTCCCGAGGCAAGCCCTGACGAACTTCTGGAAGAGGTAGTTCTCTTCATTGGTGCACTTGGCAGAGGCCAGGCCGGCGAGGGCGTCCTCGCCGTGCTTCTCCCTGATCTCCTTGAACTTGGAGGCGACGTGGCTCAGCGCCTTGTCCCACGTTGCGGCCTCGAAACCATCGCCGCGCCTGATGAGGGGAGTGGTGAGCCTCTCAGGGGAGTTGACCCAGTCGTACCCGAACCTACCCTTGACGCAGAGGCTGCCCATGTTCTCGACCCCGTCCTCGGCCCCCCGCACCTTCACGATCTCGCCGTCCTTGGTGTAGACCTCCAGGGTGCACCCCACGCCGCAGAAGGGGCAGGTGGTCGTCTTCTTCTCAAGCTCCCACCACCTACCCTTGAACCTCGAAGGCTTCTCGCTGAGGGCGCCGGTGGGGCAGACCTGTACGCACTCGCCGCAGCTGACGCAGCCGGAGTCCACTATGAACTCTCCGAGGCCGGCGATGACGACGGTGTCGTACCCGCGGTCCCGGTAGTTGAGTATGCCGTGATTCCTGATCTCGTTGCACGCGGCGACGCATCGGCCGCACAGGATGCACAGGTCGGGGTCATACGTGATGGCGGGGCTGGAATCGTCGACCCGTCTCCCCAGACGCTTGGGCTCGAAGGTTAGTTCCTCCATCTCGATCCCCAGCTCGTAGGCCAGGTCCTGGAGCTCACAGCGTCCGTTCTGCTCGCAGGTCATGCAGTCCGCCGGGTGGGCGGACAGGATGAGCTCGACGACGGTTCTCCGCGCCTCCCTCACCCTCTCGTTCCCCGTCTCCACGTTCATGCCGTCTGAGATGGGTAGTGTGCACGACGCTTCGAGGCGGTCTTTACGCCCGATGTCCACGACGCATACGCGGCAGGCGCCGGACGCCGGCAGCAGCGGGTGGTGGCATAGGGTGGGGATGTGGATGCCGTTGGCCTCGGCGACCTCGAGGACCGTCTGCCCAGGGTCCCCACGGACCTTCCTGCCGTCTATGGTGAGCTCGACGCTCATCACCACACCTCCTCTATCGCCTGGAATGGGCATGCTTCCACACAGATGCCGCACCGTGCGCAGACGCTGTTGTTTATCACCGCTCTCCTTCTGTCCTCTGTTCCGGTCATCGTGATGGCGCCGTTGGGGCACTCGCGCTCACAGACTCCGCATCCCATGCAATCATCTGTCACTTTGTATCCCTTGAGAAGCGCGGAGCATACGCCCGCCGGGCACCTCTTATCCCGTATGTGGGCCAGATACTCTTCCATGAAGTACTTGATCGTGGTCAGAACGGGGTTGGGGGCGCTCCTACCTAGGGCGCAGAGGCTGGTGTCGAGAATAGTCTTTGACAGCCGCTCCAGTGTCCCGATGTCCTCCAACCTGCCTTCGCCGCGGGTTATTCTGATCAGTATCTCGCTCATCCGTTTAAGCCCCACGCGGCAGGGTGTGCATTTCCCGCAGGACTCCGCTGTGGTGAAAGACAGGAAGTACCGGGCCAGGTCGACAGTGCACGTGGTATTGTCCACGACCACTATGCCGCCTGAGCCCATGATGCTGCCCGCTGACTGCAGGCTCTCGTAGTCCAGAGGGAGGTCTAGATGCTCAGCCGAGAGGCACCCCCCTGACGGGCCCCCTGTCTGGACCGCCTTGAACGTCCTGCCCTCCAGTGGGCCTCCCCCGATTTCGAACACGAGCCTCCTTATGCTGGTTCCCAGGGGCACCTCCGCGGCCCCGGTTCTCTTGATAGCCCCGGTGAGGCAGAACACCTTGGTGCCCTTGCTTCTCTCGCTGCCCACCTTGGAGAACTCCTCAGGGCCTTTCCGGAGGATGGTGGGCACGTGGGCGAGGGTCTCCACGTTGTTTATGACGGTGGGCTTACCCCACAGCCCCTTGGTTGCTGGGAACGGCGGCCTGGGCCGCGGTGTCGCCCGTTTTCCTTCGATGGCAGCCATGAGCGCCGTCTCCTCGCCGCACACGAACGCGCCCGCGCTTAACATGATGTTCACGTCGAAACTGAAGCCGGAGCCGAAAACGTCGTCCCCGAGGATGCCGTATGCCCTCGCCTGCTTCACAGCCGTTTCGAGCCTGCTCGCCATGAGGGGCTTCTCCGCCCTGACGAAGACGTATCCCTCGTCAGCGCCGACCGCGTAAGCCGCTATTATGAGCCCCTCTAGCACACGGTGGGGGTCTCCCTCGGCGTTGAGCCTGTTCATGAAAGCCCCGGGGTCCCCCTCGTCCGCGTTGCATATCGCGTACTTCTTATCTCCCTGAGCCTGTCTGGTGAACCTCCATTTGAGTCCCGTGGGGAAGCCGGCGCCGCCCCTGCCCCTGAGACCCGCCTCCGAGACAGTCTCGATTACTTGCTCCGGGGTCATCTCGGTCACCGCCCGTCTGAGCCCCAGGTAGCCTCCTTTGAGGACGTACTCCTCGATGGACTCGGGGTCTATGACGCCGCAGTTCTCTATCGCGTCCCTTGTCTGGTGCTTGAAGAAATCAAGCTCGTCGAGGAGCGGTACATCCTCCTCTCCTTTGAGGCTTCCCGTCTTTCCCCGCACGGCGAAGGCCCCAGACACGTCTCCTGACAGGTACCTTTCTATGATCTCCTCGACTCCGCCCTCCGTGACCCCCCCGAATATGACACCAGGCTGCCCCCGGGCTATAAACTCCACAAGGGGCTCTGCGTAGCAGGCGCCGATGCAGCCTACGTTCACAACCTTCGCCTTGACGCCTCTTAGGGCCAACTGGTTTTTGATCTCGCTGTAGACTGGGCCGGCTCCGGCGGCGAGGCCGCACGTGCTCATGCCTACGTTCACCCTCAGGTCTCCGTCACCGAACAGCACTGAATCCTCGCTTGGAACCTCGATGGCGTACTCATTCATCTCTATGCGCCTCCTTGAACGAGTTCAGGATCTCCTTGAGCTTCTCTTGGTCGAGTCTACCATAGACGCTTTCATCCACCTTGATTACGGGGGCTAGGCTGCATGCCCCTATGCATCTGACTTGGTGGACGGTGAACAACCCGTCGGGGGAAGTGTCCTCCGGGGGTGAAATATCTAGCAGCTTCATTAACTCGTCATAGATCTTGGTGGCTCCTGCGACGTGGCAGGCCGTACCTCTACAGACCGTTATGATGTGTTTTCCCTGGGGCCGCAGCCTGAACTGGTGGTAGAAAGTTGCCACACCGAAAACCCTGCTCGGTGGGACCCCGAGCCTCTCCGCCACCGTCAACAGACTGGTCTTGGTGAGATACCCGAGTGAGTCTTGTATCTTCTGCATGAGAGGTATTAGTTCCGCCTCCGGGTTCCTCCCATTGCAGTGCTCAACACATAGCTCCTCTACTATTTCGCTCTCCGTTTCTATCAAAGTGTGCCATCTCTTCCACAGATTGTAGCATGCCGATATGCGAAGCGTTGATGACGGATCGCCGTCGTCAGCTATACGTTTCCCAAATTCTGTTCTTTCCTTTATTAAACATATCCGTGAGTTACTATTTTTTTAATGATTGGGTATTCAAGCTGTCGAAAACCGAACCCATGTCATTGTTGGTTTAACTAACCATATTCAGGCGTCATAGTTTTAGCTGAGCCTAGTTGGCCGCGTGTCGTGCTTGCGTCGCATCACGGCGGAGAGAGCCAAGAGGCGTCATGTAAAGAGTCTTTGAAAAGGGGGCATTACATTTTCTTCTTTTTCAGGTACCATGTCTCGCCCTTGGGGCTGGTGGTTATCTCGAACTCGGGGTTGTAGTGGAGCATCTCCTTCACGAACTCCCTCATCGTGGCCTTGGTGCCGTCGCTCCGGGTGATGACCTCGTCCAACGAGATCGTGACCCTTTTACCCTTACTCTCATCGACATCCAATCTGATCAATGATTAAACGGCGCAGCACCCTTATTATCTTATAGGGTGCCGGATCCGACGCGTGTGGTTGTGTTGATGCATGGCACAGACACACCGTTTTAACGTGAACGACCGGTATCCACGGGTGGAAGACGGGCCCAGCCATACGCAGGGCGCTCTTCACGGTGTGTGTATAGTTGGCGGAAGTATGGAGTGTATCCGGCAGATGCCCCGAGTGCGGCGCCGCAGTCACCTGGGTGCCAAGCTACATCGTGATCCAGGGAGGAGACACCGTGGAGATCGGGAAATACCGTTGCCTGAGCTGTGGGGCTGAGAGCTGTAAACTTGAGCGCGTGGTGGAGCGCGGCAGGGAGTCGATTGAGTCCATGACAAACCTCGGGCTTGGCACGCAGGTGGCTAACCCCGTCATCGGGAAAGGCAGAGTCACGTTGAACGAGATCATCAAGAGGATAGCCAAAGAGGTTCATGAAGGCAAGTTAGACGAGAAGCGATGACCCGATTATTATATAAAACACAAATGTGACTTATATTTTTCATAGTATCAGTTATGCATTCCGTAAATAATTGTCCTGAAAATAACCTTATTACACTATTATCATGGCATCTGATCATGAATAAAATATCACATTATCGTGTTTATTTACATTCGGTTGTGGAAATTGAGATACTATGATGAAGTTAGCCTGTTTTCTCTAGAAAACACTGTGTTTTCAGTAAGTACAGGGTAGAATTTATAAAGCAGGTGCGTGACGTAGATTGATGGATAAAGAAAACTTCTCTTTGAGATTGAAATGCCCGTACTGCGATGAACACTTACCCTCGCACAAAGCCCTTAGAGTCCACATAGGTAAGAATCATAAAGAGAAGACAGACGAGTTCATGGAAAAGTACTTCGGGGGGCGATGGATCGAAGTAGATTTCATCTCGCTGATGCTCAGAAGATCGGTGGGGGCCCTATCCGAGGAGGGCTGCGTCGAATGCGGTGGCTGCGACGTAGCGTGCCCGGTATCCGTTATCCATGAAGGCTTCCGCCCCTTCGATGTCTCGCTCCAGCTGCTGGAGGGTAAAGTCAGGGAGATATTGAGCTCGGACGTGATCTGGTGCTGCACCTCGTGTTACGCGTGTGGACAGAACTGTAGGGCGGGAATGCCTCCTTTCGACGTAATCGAGACTCTCATGAACCTGTCGGCTCGCACCGGCTACCACTTTCCCAGGAGGTACAAGGAGTACGAAAATAGCATACTTAGGAGCGGCGTCATACAGCGGCCTGGCACCCTGAAGACAGCGGACATCACAAGGCTGGCGAGGGAGGACGTGGGCCTGCCGAAGCTCCCGGCGCAGCCCGACATCGCCAGCTTCAGGGAGGCAGTAAGGAAGCTGGCCGACATGAGGGGGCTACAATGAAGTACGCCTTCTATCCAGGCTGCCTAGCCCAGACGGAGCAGTTCGGATGCCTGTTGTCCGCCAAGGAGACGCTAGGTAGGCTGGGGCTGGAGCTGGAGACGATGGATGGGTCCAGCTGCTGCGGCTACCGGTCATACAGGTTCTCCTCTCCCATCACATGGCATTTCCTCACCGCTAGGAACATGGCGTTAGCCGAGAGAATGGGTCTAGATGTCCTGTCCCTCTGTAACGAGTGCAACCTCTCCTTCAAGCAGGTTAAGAATGCGCTGTCAATAGACCCCCAGCTGAAGAGGAACGTGGACGAGGCCCTCAAGGTGGAGGGCCTGGAGTACAACGCCAGGAACGAGACGTACCATGTCGTCGAGGTTCTGCACGACAAGATAGGCTTGAAGCGCGTCTCCAATTTGGTCGAGAATCCTCTGGAATGCCTCAGGTTAGCGACGCACCCGGGGTGCCACCTGTTCAGGCCCAAGGAGCTGGGTATGCCTGACGAGGCGGAGCCGCATAAGCTCGACGCCCTCGTCGAGGCTCTGGGGGCCGAGACGGTGGATTACCCCGGTAAGCTGGACTGCTGCGGGTCCTCCATGTACACCCCAGACGGGGGGTCTACGCTGAAGGTGGCGCGCAGGAAGCTCAGATCGGTGAGGGAGAGCGGGCTCGACGGCGTCGTCACCATCTGTCCTCACTGCTTCAGTATGCTGGACACCGCTCAGGACGGCCTTGAGGGGCTGAAAGTACCCGTCATCCACTACACCCAGCTGCTTGGGTTAGCCATGGGAATTAAAACGACGAGGCTCGGGCTGCAGTTCAACGTGAGCCCCGTTGAGCAAATATATCGGCTTTGAGGACGCAGGCAGGTGAGCTTGTATTCCCCATAGTTCGGAAAAGGGTGAAATGTTTGTCATTTAAAATCAACGAAACAGAATTTCGGTTCATCTCGAGGATGCTGACCCGGCTCGTCGGGGAGATGAACGCCACGGTCTGTGAGCAGTACGGGAAGTGCTCCTCCGCATGCCCCGTCTCGAAGATGATAGAGGGCTTCAACCCTCGACGGTTGATAGCCAAGGTCTCCCTGGGCAAGATCGATGAGCTGCTCAAGGGCGACGCCATATGGACGTGCACCGCGTGTCTCAAGTGCAGGGAAAGGTGCCCGGAGGACATCTCCCCGTACGACGTCATACTGATACTGCGGAACCTGGCTTACCGCGCGGGTTACGGCTACCCCGCGGGGTACGACGACTTCATCGACGGCGTCATAGAGAGCGGGTTCATCTCCGAACCCCAAGCGGTCAGGACCCGCGACGGCGAAAAGGTCAGCCGCGGAGACTTGGGGCTGCCCGAGGTCTCCGGGCCCGGAGACATGGCGCAGTTCAGCGCCGTCGTACAGGGGATCATAAAGGCGGGTAGACAAGGTTGAGGTACGCCCTATACCTCGGATGCACCATCCAGTCGGAGCAGTTCGGCTACGAGGCCTCCGTCAGAGAGACTCTGCCCAGGCTCGGCGTAGAGCTCGCCGACATGGAAGGCGTTAGCTGCTGCGGCTTCCCCGCCCTCAACAGCGTCTCCAAGCTGGGGTGGCACTACCTCTCAGCCCGTAACCTCGCGATAGCCGAGAACATGGGGCTGGCTGTGCTGCCCCTATGCAACGGGTGCCACCTCTCCTTCGTCGAGACCAAGCACGCCCTTGAACATGACCCTGAGCTCAAGAACGTGATCAACATGAACCTCGAAAAGGAGGGGCTCAGCTACAGGGGAGACGGAAGGGTCGTGCATCTCCTAGAGACCCTCCACGACATGGTGGGGACACGGAAGATAAGCGAAGAAGTCGTCAAGCCGCTGGAGGGTATTAAGATAGCCTCCCATCCGGGATGCCACGCGATACGGCCCAGCGACCTGCAGAAAGTGGATGACGCGGAGAACCCTAGGAAGCTCGATGACCTGGTCAGGGCCCTGGGCGCTGAGACCTTCGACTACCCCGAGAAGATAGACTGCTGCGGGTCTCAGCTGGCCTTGACCTCGGGCAGGGTGACCCTCAGGATAGCCGGCGAGAAGCTCCAGGCGGTCAAGTCGTATGGCTTCGACGGCCTAGTCACCACGTGCCCCTTCTGCTTCAAGATGTACGACGGGAGGCAGAGAGCCATAAAGGCCGCCCTAAAGGATGATTCCCTCAGCCTTCCCGTGTTCTACTACACCCAGCTGCTGGGGCTCGCGATGGGCCTAGAACCGACGAGGCTCGGTTTACAGATGAACCGGAGCCCCGTCGACGGCCTGGTGGAGAAGGTTCTGGAGTGATGGATGATGGATAAACCGGTTCTCGTCATAGGAGGAGGCGTCGCAGGAATACAGGCCGCCCTTGACCTCGCCGACAGGGGGCTCAAGGTGCACCTGGTGGAGAAGTCGCCCAGCATAGGCGGCGTGATGGCCCAGCTGGACAAGACGTTCCCCACCATGGACTGCAGCATCTGCATACTGGCGCCGAAGATGATCGAGTGCTCCAGGCACCCCAACATCACCATCCACACCCTCAGCCAAGTGAAGGAGGTGACGGGCAGGCAGGGAGACTTCGACGTGAAGGTGTTGAAGGAGCCCCGGTACGTGGACGAGTCCAGGTGCACTGGCTGCGGCCTATGCTCGGAGAAGTGCCCGATCAAGGTGAGTGACGGCTGGCAGAAGGGGTTGACCGAGAGGAAGGCGATATACGTCATGTTCCCCCAGGCGGTGCCTCTCGTCGCCAAAATAGACAGTGAACACTGCCTCTACTTCCAGAAAGGGGTATGCCAAGTCTGCAGCAAGGTCTGCCCCGCGGGCGCCATAGACTACACGCAGCAGCCTGAGATGATCAGCCTCAACGTCTCCTCGATAATCGTGGCGACGGGGATACAGGAGCTTGACCCCAGCTACATCGGGGAGTACGGGTACGGGCGGTTCAAGGACGTAGTCACGTCCCTGGAGTTTGAGAGGCTGGTATGCGCCTCGGGCCCGACGGGCGGCCACCTCGACAGGCCCTCAGACGGGAGGCACGCCGACAGGATAGCCTTCGTTCAGTGCGTCGGCTCCAGGTCCCACAAGAACGGCTACCCGTACTGCAGCAGCGTCTGCTGCATGTACGCGACGAAGGAGGCCGTGCTCATCAAGGAGCATGATCCCGGCTCGGAGGTGACGATATTCTACATGGACCTCAAGGTCTATGGTCAGGGGTTCCAGCAGTTCGTGGACAGGGCGAAGCTGCACTGGGGCGTCGAGTACGTCAGGGGGAGGCCCGGCGAGATTAGGCGGAACCCCATCACCGGGGACCTGGTCGTCTGGTACGAGGACACGATTACCGGTGACGTCTACGAGAAGACGGTTGACTTGGTCGTCCTCTGCACCACGCTGATCGCGAGGCCCGAGAACAAGGAGCTCGCTGATGTCCTGGGCCTAAAGCTTGATGAGTGGGGGTTCTTCAAGTCCAGGGACCCTGTGAGGGGCCACATAGAGACGGACGTCCCGGGTGTCTTCGTCTGCGGTTGCTGCCACGGCCCCAGGGACATCCCCGAGTCCGTGGCCGAGGCAAGCGCAGGCGCCGCATACGCAGCCGAGGTATCGAGGAGGTGTACCACGTGACCGAGGAGATCAGGATAGGGGTGTTCGTCTGCCACTGCGGCGTAAACATAGGAGGCTACGTGGATGTCCCCAGCGTGGTGGAGTACGCGGAGGGGCTCCCCGACGTGGCCTACGCCGAGCCCAACCTCTACACGTGTTCATCCGACGGGCTGCAGAAGATACAGGAAGCCATAGAGAAGCACGGCCTCAACAGGGTGGTGGTAGCCTCGTGCACCCCCAGGACCCATGAGCC
>CAZEMD010000036.1:0-11495 GCA_964513225.1 uncultured Candidatus Bathyarchaeia archaeon
CATCATCGGCATGTGGAAGGTCTTCGACGAGCTGGAGGAGCTGGGCTGGATCGGCGGCGAGCGTCCCAGGATGATCAGCGTCCAGGCGGAGGGCTGCGCGCCCATCGTAAAGGCGTACAAGGATGGAAAGACGGAGAGCGAGTACTTCCAGAACGCCCAGACGCTGGCGGCTGGCCTCAGGGTCCCCAAGGCCCTCGGCGACTTCCTGGTTCTCAGGGCAGCACGAGAGAGCGGCGGCTCCTGCGTGAGCGTCACCGACAGGGAGATCATGGATAGTGTTAGCCAGGTGAGCGAGGCCGAGGGCATATTCGCGTGCCCCGAGGGGGCGGCGACGCTCGCGGCGCTTAAGAAGATGATCGCCAGCGGCGACATCGACAGGGACGAGAGGGTGGTGCTGTTCAACACAGGCTCCGGCCTCAAATACACGGACCTCTTCAAGGTCGACGCCCCTGTGGCTGATCCAACCAAGCCTTTTGATTACAGGTCTCTACTCTAATTTTTTATCCGACGCTCTTTTCCGGAGCCCGTTAGCTCTCACAACACTTTTCTTCTGTGGCTCGCTTTTTCCCGGATACACCATGAGGACAGCCAAGGCCTTCGCCCCGGGCCACCTGACGGGGGTCTTCCAGATATGCGTCGAGCCCGAGGACCCCATATTGAAGGGAGCAAGGGGCTCGGGCGTCAGCCTCACTAGGGGAACCACCACGACTGTCAAGGCCGAGCCCTCGGATACGCCTAGCCACACGGTGACCATAAACGGCATGGAGATGACGGACGCGGTGATATCCGAGAACGTCCTCGGCAAGTACTTATCGCGGCTGACGGAGCCCCATCGTGTTGTCGTCGACCACGTCATCGAGACCCCCATCACCGCCGGGTTCGGCAGCAGCGGCGGCGGCGCCCTGAGCCTCAGCCTCGCCCTCAACAAGGTCCTCGATACGGGGCTCACCCGGGTGGAGGCGGCCCAGCTCGCTCACGTCGCGGAGATAGAGTGCGGCACCGGCCTGGGCAGCGTCTTCGCAGCGGACGGCGGCGGGTTCGGCGTCCTCTACAAGCCGGGTGCGCCGGGCGTCGGCGAGTCAATACACTATGACGCAAGCGGCGATCTCATGGTCATCTACCTCCACTACGGGCCCATACCCACCAGGGAGGCCCTGGGGGACCCCGATCTGAGGCGCAGGATCAACGAGCTGGGGGGAAGATACGTGGACGAGCTACACAGGGAGCTGACCCCGGAGAGGTTCCTGTCCTATAGCCGCCGTTTCACGGAGCACCTTGGCCTAGTGACGCCTCGGCTGAGAAGGGTGTTCGACGCCACCGATCCGCTGGGTTACACTTTCACGATGGCGATGTTCGGCGAGGTGGCGTTCACGCTACAGCGTAGGGAAGAAGTAACGCCTATCCTCGACGTGTTGCGGGAGAGAGTCCCCGGCCCTCATCCAGTTGTATGCGGCGTTGACACCGTCGGAGCCCTCCTGCTTTGATGTAATGAATGTCCACTCAGAGCCGGACACTGGAAATCCATCGTTGATCACAATCTATATTAGATGTCGATTGCTCCCTTGCTCCGTCAGTGGTATTAATGGCTAAGAATAGTGTTTGGGATAAGCCGACCATCGAGAGCAGGCTTGCCGTCCGCGGAACCAAGTGGCACCGGGAACCCCAGGACGTCATCCCCCTGTGGCTGGCCGACCAGGATTATCCTCTCTGTCCAGAGCTTAAAGACGAGCTGAGAGAGGCGATAGAGGAGGAGTACACGGTTTATAGCTCCGACGCCGCGGCCAAGGAGGCCATAACGGAGAAGCTGAGGCGGGTCAACAAGATCGAGGTCCCCACGGACCAAGTGATGTTAACCCAGGGGGTCAACCCCGTCATGTGGTTGGCCGCGAGGCACGCGTGCCGCGTAGGCGATGAGGTCATCGTAACGGACCCCATGTACTTCCCGTTCTTCACAAGCGTCGAGGTCACCCAGACCCAGCCTGTCTATTGGAGGCTCGACTTTGACGGTAAGTACAGGTTCGACGTGGAGAAGCTCAAGGAACTCATAACGCCGAAGACCCGGCTAATCTACGTCTGCAACCCCCACAACCCGGCAGGCCGCTCCATGACCAGGGAGGAGCTCAAGGGCGTCGCCGACGTCGCCGTGGACAACAAGATTTACGTCATGGTGGACGAGCTCTGGGAGGACATCAGGTACGACGGCGTCAAGCACACCAGCTTCGCCTCCCTGAACCCGGAGATTGCCGACCTCACCGTCACCAGCTGGGGCTTCAGCAAGACGTGGAGCGTCCCCGGCCTACAGGCGGGGTACATGGCCTGCACCAATAAGGTTATGTTCCAGAACATACAGCGGATCGCCCGAGGCGTCCTCAGGGGCACCAACAACCTGGGGAAGGCCATGGCGCCGCTGATCTGCAGCGGCGAGATCGACTACTGGTACGAGGACATGAACAAGTACCTCGCCGAGGTCAGGGACCTTGTGGCGACGAGGCTCAACGAGATGGGCGACTTCACGGTGCCGCACATGGAGGCCACCTACCTCATGTTCCCCCGGTTCAACTACGGGCTCACAAGCGACGAGCTGGACAAGGTCTTATTGAAGGACGCCAAGGTGAGCCTGCACAAGGGGTCCGCCTTCGGGCCGACGGGTCAGGGTCACATGAGGATACTGACCGCCACCAGCAAGGGCATAATGAACGAGGCCCTCGACAGGATCGAGAGCATAATACCCAAGCTGGAGAAGCTGCGGAGCTGAGCCCCGGGGGCTTCAAAACCAATTTTTGTTCCCGGTTACCGGGAATAAGCGTTTTTTCAGGTGAGCCTGTGTTTGATTGGTGAGGGTTCTCTTCACCTGTTTCAAGTGGGTTGGGATATCGGGGAAAAATTTTTCCTGTGTTGGTGGTGTTTGATGGAAAGGTTACTTCAACGGGTATAGGGTGTTGTCTATGTCACGATCAATTACAGTCTTCACGTGGTCACAGGCGTCTGATCGTCTTTTTCCCGTCTTTTCCTGTGATGACTAGTCTCCTTTGTCTGCGTCTCGGCGGCGGGTAGAAGTGGAACCTCTCCGGGTGGTCGCTCAGTTCCTTGAGATGCCTCTCTCTCTTCCGTCGGCCTATCCGCCCGCAGTATCCTATGCCGGTGACCATGCTGTCTGGATACCGGGTGATCTGATTTAGGCTTTATGTAGCATACCCGGTTGTGTGGGCGGGTTACGTTTGTGAGCGGCGGGTGGCTGCGGGGAGATGGGTTTAGATTACTCTATGGAGTAAGCGTTTTGGGGATTGCTTGTTACATGTTACTTGTAATCTGTGAAAAAAAATCTTGGGCTCGGCTTGTTTCTGGTTACATGTAAGTATCATCGGGCTCGTTAGGGGTTTCTTCACCGTTCTCGTACCTGAACTGCATCTCGTAGAGCTGCCTGTAGAGGCCCCCCTTATCTATGAGCTCGGCGTGGGTTCCCGTCTCGGCTATCCTGCCTTCTTCTAGCACGACTATCATGTCGGCGTTCCTTACGGTGCTGAGCCGATGGGCTATTATGATGCTGGTCCTGTCCTTGAGCACCTTCTCCAGGGCCTGCTGTATTATGAGCTCCGTGTAGGCGTCTATGCTGCTCGTGGCCTCGTCCATTATCAGTATCCTGGGGTTCGCCAGCAGCGCCCGGGAGAGGCTTATGAGCTGCCTCTGCCCGACGCTGAGCCTGCCGCCGCGCTCCCTGGCGTCGGTCTCGTAGCCCTCGGGCAGCTTCATGATGAACTCGTGGGCCCCCACCGCCTCGGAGACCTGTATTATCTCTTCGTCGGTGGCGTCGAGCCTGCCGTACCGTATGTTCTCCTTGATGGACGCCGAGAAAAGGAAGTTGTCCTGGAGGACCACGGCCATCTGCCGCCGTAGGGACCCTATCTTGACGCTCCGTAGGTCGTGGCCGTCCACCTCTACGCTTCCCTCCACGGGGTCGTAGAACCTGTAGAGGAGGTTTATCATGGTGGTCTTCCCCACGCCGGTCGGCCCGACGAGGGCGACCGTAGAGTTGGGCTCGATCTCTAGGGCTATGTCTTTGAGCACTAGCTGACCTGGCTCGTACCCGAAGCTGAGGCCGCTGTACGTTATCCTTCCCTCTATCCGCGGGAGCTCCTCGGATTCGACGTCGTCTACGACTGTCACCGGCGTATCCATGATCCCGAAGACCCTCTCGGCGGCGGCCAGGGCCGACTGGACGCTGTTCCAGAAGCCGCTGAGGTCCTGTATGGGCCCGAAGAACCTGCTCAGGTAGCTCATGAACCCGAACAGGACGCCGATGCTCAGTTCCCCCTTCATGACGGCTGCGCCGCCGAACCAGAGGACGAGGAAGTTGCCTATCGCCGTGAATATCTGGACGGCCGGCCAGAACGCCGACATTATCTGCCCCGCCTGGACGTTGGCCTGCATGTTGTTGAGGTTCACCTGCTGGAACTCGCGGCGGGTCTCCCCCTCCCTGCTGTAGCTCTGGATCTCCTTCATGCCGCTGACGCTCTCCTCCATCTTGGCGGAGACGCTGGCGATGGTCTTACGGGTCTCCCTGTAAACCGTCCTGACGCGCCTGCCCCAGAAGTAGAGGAACAACGCCATCAGGGGGATGACGCTGAACGTTATAATGCTTAACCACCAGTTCATGTAGAGCATGATGGCCACTATGCCCACCAGAGTGACGATGTCGACCACCACGTTGGCGATGCCGCTGGATATCAGCTCGGTGATCTTGTCCACGTCATTGGTGCCCCTAGACACTATGCTCCCCACCTCCCGCGTAGCATAGAAATCAAGACCGAGCCCCTGGAGGTGCCTGAAGATGTCCATCCGGATCTCGTACTCCAGGTTGCTGCCCAGCCAGTTAACTAGGAACCTCTGGCTATACTGGGCCACGAAGAGCAGCCCGTAGACCACTATGAAGGCGCCGCTGATGAGCAGCAGCCCCCGGGTGTCCAAGTTCCCGATGTACCTGTCTATGGCGAGGCTGAACATGTACGGGGGCAGCAGGTTGATGAGGGTGCTCCCAAATATGGCGGCCAGGAGCAACAGGCCGCGCCGCCTCTGACTCAGCACGTACCCTACCATGCGCCTGAAGAGCACCATGTCCGGGATGGTACGCTCGTAGTCGTCCTCCTGCCCGTACCTTCTCATGTGCCAGCCCACTACGCGGCACCCCCCTCTTCGCCGGCGATCTGGGTCTGGTACAGCTTATGGTAGATGCCCTGGCTCTCCATGAGATCGTCGTGGATCCCCTCCTCGGCTATCTCCCCGTCCTCCAGCACGATTATGTAGTCGGCCTTCTTTATGCTGCTGAGGCGCTGGGTGATGATGAATGTGGTCCTGTTCTCCAGCAGCTCGTCAAGCGCCTGCTGTATCTCGTACTCTGTCTGGGTGTCCACGCTGCTGGTGCTGTCGTCCAGTATGAGTATCTTGGGGTTCTTCAGCAGGGCGCGGGCTATGGCCACCCTCTGCTTCTGGCCTCCGCTGAGGGTTACACCCCTTTCACCCACCTTGGTGTCGTAGTCCTCGGGTAGGCCCTCGATGAACGCGTCGATCTTGGCCTGCCTCGCCGCCATCTTTACGCTGTCCAGGTCGGCGTCCTTCACCCCGTAGGATATGTTCTTCCTGAGGGTGGTGCTGAATATGAAGGGGTCTTGACGCACTATGCCTATGTGGCTCCTGAGAGACTTTATGGTGGCGTCCCTGATGTCCACCCCGTCCAGCTTTATGCTTCCCCTGGACACGTCGTAGAACCTGGGCAGCAGGTTGATGATGCTGCTCTTGCCTGAGCCGGTGGCGCCGAGGATGGCGACTGTCTGCCCCGGCTCCACCGCTAGGTCTATGTCCTTGAGCACCATGTTCTCGCCGTCGTAGCTGAACCAGACGTCCTCGAAGACGATCCTGCCCTCCACCTCCTCCACGTCGGTGGCTCCCTCCCTGTCCTTGACGTCCACTTGGGCGTCTATGACCTCAAAGACCCTCTCAGCCGCTGCGTTGGCCCTGACGAACATGCTCGTCATGAACCCGAGCATCCTCACTGGCCTCATGAGCCTGTTCATGTAGAAGTAGAACGCGACGATGGTGCCCAGCCTCAGCGCCCCCGAGATCACCTGATTGCCCCCGTACCACAGGATTATGACTACACCCACGCTGCTGATGAAACCGGCCAGGGGCATGAAGAACGACCTAAGCCTCGCCAAGGTGATGTTGATGTCGAAGTACTCCCTGCACTCGGCGGCGAATTTTTGCTCCTCATAGTCCTCGCGGTTGAATCCCCTCACGACCCTGAGCCCCGAAAGGTTCTCCTGTAGCACGCTGGTTATGACGCCGTTCTGCTCCCTCACCTCCCTCCATAATGGGCTCACCTTCCGGGAGTAGGTGCGCGTGGATACGAGGAGAAACGGAAGCACCAGGATCGATATCAGGGTAAGCCGTTTGTTGAGAGACAGCATGCTGTACACCACCATGACCAGAAGCAACACGTTGCTCAGCGCCATCCTGAAACCGAAGTTGAAGAACCTGCCCAGCATGTTGATGTCCCCGGTGGCCCTGGCCATGAGCTGCCCCGTCCTCTGCTGATCGTAGAAGCTGAAGCTCTGCTCGAGGAGGCTGTTGTACATGTCGTTCCTGATCTCGTACCCCGCCCTCTGGCTGATTATCGCCAGCAGGTACCTCTGGAGGTAGCTCAGCGCCCCCACCAGAGCGGCTATGACGATGAGGCTGAAGCTGAAAACGAAGAGAACGGCGTAGTCGGATGCCATCCCGGTCGAGCCGGTGATCCAGGTCGCCGCCGGTGACAGCACCCCATAGACGAGTCCCTCGACGCCCTCCCCCGCCTCAAACTTCTCCCCCTCAGCTACGTAACTTATCATGTCGACTATGCCGCCGATGATGGCGGGTGAGAGGACGGAAAGGGTGGTGGTCAGCACCACCAGCACAAGGACCGCCTTCACCTCCCAGTAGGACGTTATGTAGCCGAAGAGCCTGCGGAAGATGCTCCACTCGACCTTCCGGGACCACGGGTCGCCGCGTCTCGACATTAACCCCGCTGCTCCTCCGTGGACTCTTCTATTATCTCTGAGAGGCGGCGCAGGGCGTCCATGTACACCTGGTCTTTCATGAGCTGTATGTGGCTGAGTATGTGGGCCGTGTTACGGGCCGCGTACTTGCTGACGTCGGGCACGGCGGTCCTCTTCGTGATCCTCTCCTCATACGCCTTCTTCTGGCCGAGGTAACACATCTGAAGCAGCGTCTTCGCCTCGTCTCTCCTGTTCTCCGGGATAGAGACGCCGTACCCGCTCAACGCCAGGAGCATGCCGTCGATGTACTCCTCCTGCCAAGCCGAGTAGTCGGGGTCCTGGCTGAGCGCCTCCGTGAGGCTGTAGGCCACATGGAAACCGGAGCTGACGCTCCTGTAGTAGGGCTGAACCATGTTCCTCACCTTCTCCTCGCGGGCGACCTCGATGAGCCCGGCCTCCAGAAGCTGGTTGAGGTGGTGGACGATGCTGCTGTGGTTCTTGTTCAATGCCTTGGCGAGGGCCGTCGCAGATAGCTCGCCGTGTCTAAGCTTGTTCAGTATCTGCCGCCTGGTCTCGTCGGCCAGCAGCTTCGCCACCTCTGGATCTTTTATCACGTGGATTCGATGCCTCAAATTAATCGCTACAATACAGTGTAGCGCTATATTAATGTTTAACGTTTAAAGGGGCGAATAAAAGTAAACTATTTTCTGCGACTCAGGTTCCGCATCTTCTTGCCTGCGCTGGTCCTTCCCCTAAACGCCCTGCCGACGTGAGGCTTGCCGGTCTGCCTCGGCTTCTTGAACTTCAGCTCCGCCGCCTCGGCCGACTCCAGGTACTCCTTGAGGGCCTCCACGTTCTCCTCGCGGCTGCTCTTCCGGCGGGGGTCGTATGGTATGCCGAGGCTCCTAGCCTTCCTGGGAGTCAGCTCCACCGCCTTCAGCTCCTCTCCGCTGAAGCCCTTGCCCTCACGGATCTTGCCCCTGCTCTCTACGATGGGTGAGATCAATCGTACCATGCGAATCTACCTGTAGCTCTTCTGCTTCCTGCGCCTCGCGCCTGGGCCGCCGAACTTCTTGGACTCCTTGCGGCGGGCGTCGCCTGCGAGCATCGTCCTGTCGTACTCCATGTACCGGCTCCTGAGGCGCTTGCTCCTCGTGTACTTTACGAGGCCCTGGGCTATGCCCATCCTCACCGCCTCTGCCTGGCTCATGACGCCTCCGCCGTGGGTCTTGGCCTTTATGTCCACCTTGTCGGCGTAGTCGCCGGCGAGCCTCAGGGACTCCATTATCTTCTCCCGCGCTATCCAGGGCTCGTGCAGGTGTATCGGCTTGTTGTTGATCCTAACCCTGCCTTTCCCCTCCGAGATGACGACCCTGGCCTTGCTCGTCTTGCGTTTCCCGACGGATAAAACAGGTCTTCTTCTACTTGACATGCTGTATCACTTCTTCCATCCTATGGACTCGGCTATCTCTCCTACGGAGACGAACCTGCGGCCCAGGTTGCTTGAGTGGATCTCCGGTATGCTCTCCTTCTTGGTGTCCTCCAGCTTCCTGGGAACTCCTATGTGGACCCTGAGGCGGCGGAAGGCGTCCCTTCCGTGGCTCTTCCTGTGGGGCAGCATGCCTCTTATGGTTCTTCGCACCATCCTGTGGGGCTGCCTGTGGTGAATGGGGCCCTTGCCGAACCCTCCCACTTCGAGGAACTCTTTCTCCCTCTCTATGACCATTTTGCGTTTGCCCGATACGACGATCCTCTCGGCGTTGACTATGTCTATGGCTTCACCCGCGAGAAGCCTCTTGGCTACTGTGCTCGCCAGTCTGCCTAGTATGAGGCCTTCCCCGTCGATCACTGTTCTCTCGGACATCTTCTTCATCCTTGCCTCGTTTGGAGCCTTTTAATGCACCCCTGTGAACAGCGTGTATGCGTATAAAGGTTTTCCAAACCTTGACGCTACGACGAAAAGAGGTAAGGCCGCCGAGGTTTGAGACAAACACCTGTCCCATCAGGCTACCAAGATTATTCTAGAAATCTTTATATCGAGTGGTCCTTCTTTGGGTGCCTTAGTGGAGTGTACATGAGGGAGCGAGTTCACTAGGGGCGTTCGCGTTCATCCCTAGTGAGGACGAATTTTCTCAGCCACACGGGTCCACCGCCGAGCCTTCTAAAAATGTAACGGCTTCAGTGGACCCTGTGCTTCTCCCGGAAAACCCACAGGAGACAGAACGTTGACAGTTGTAAAGTTCGCCCTACCCAAAGGGCACCTAGGAAAAGACACCATGAAGATGCTGGAGAGGGCCGGATACCAGATCAGCGGACAGGACCGCACCTACCGGCCGGGCATCAACGACCCTGGCATCGAGCTCAAGACACTCAGGCCCCAGGAGATACCCACCTACGTCAGCGAGGGCGTCCAGGACGTTGGCATCAGCGGCAGGGACTGGGTGGCAGAGAACAAGGCAGACGTCGAGGTTCTCCTCGACTTGGAGTACAGCAAGGTTAGGCTCGTGTTAGCCGTGCCCAAGACACTTTCCATGGTTGACAGCCTCTCCGATCTTGTTCGAAGGAGCGCTAAGAGGGGCGAGGTGCTCCGGATTAGCACGGAGTACCTCAACGCCGCCAAGGAGTACTTGAAGGCAAACCCGGCGTACAGGGAGCTGTACGGGGGCTCTGACCCCGTCGTCGTTACGCCCTGGTGGAGAATCGGGGAAAACGAGAAGGTCGTCGTCTACCTGAGCTTCGGAGCAACGGAGGCCAAGCCCCCCGAGGACGCCGACGCCATACTGGAGGTGGTGGACACCGGGACTAGCCTGCAGCAGAACGGCCTCAAGGTCATCGAGGAGGTGATGAGAACCAGCGCCCTCCTCATCGCCAACAGGGATAGCCTGAGGGACCCCGGCAAACAGGTGAAGATAATGGACATACTGACGCTGCTCCGAGGCGCCGTGGACGGCGCGAAGAAGCTTCACATATTCGCCAACGTGAAGCGGAGCAACCTGAAGCCCCTGCTGGAGCAGCTGCCGGCACTCAAGCGGCCTACCATCAGTGAACTGAGCGACCCCGATTGGTGCGCCGTGAACACCGTAATCGACAAGGAAAGGTTCATCGAGATGCTTCCCACCTTGAGGGCCCTCGCCCAGGGCTTGGTGGTGTACGAGCCCAGGCAGGTTCTGCCCTTGGAGGAGATAGCGACGGGCAACGGGGGGCCGGTATGAGGGTGTACAGGGAGCCCCCAACGGACCTGCTGGACACCCGCTGGCCCAACGCCTCCGCCGATGGAGAGCTGCTTGATGTCGTCAACCCCATACTGGAGAGGGTCAAGGCTGAGGGAGACTCCGCGCTGATACGCTTTACGGAGAGGTTTGACGGAGTCAGCCTAGTGCCCGGCGAATTGATGGTCGGAGTGGACGAGGTGGAGGAGGCTTACTCCATGGTCACGGAGGAGCAGGTCGCCGCGCTGAAGGAGTCTAAGAGGAGGCTGGAAACCGTCGAGTCAGAGAGACTCAAGGGGCTCACGTTCACCGTCAAACTCGACGGCGTCAACGTGAGGAGCACTGTGAAGCCCCTAGGCAGTGTGGGTTGTTACGTGCCCGGCGGTAAGGCCGCTTACCCGAGCAGCCTCGTCATGAACGTTGTACCCGCCAAAGTGGCGGGGGTGAGCCGTATCGTTGTGTGCACGCCTCCGGGCAAAGACAAGAGTATAAACCCGCTGACCCTCGTGGCGGCCGACATATGCGGCGTAGACCGCGTATACAGGTTGGGCGGCGCCCAGGCAGTCGCCGCCATGGCCTACGGCTCGGAGACCGTCCCCCGTGTAGACAAGATCGTCGGCCCCGGGAACAAGTACGTCACCGCAGCGAAGGCCGCCGTCTCTGACGCAGTTGCCGTTGACAAGCCCGCAGGGCCCAGCGAGGTGCTCGTGCTGGCCGACGCCGCCGCCGACCCGCGGCTCATCGCTCTAGATATGATAAGCCAGGCCGAGCATGGGCCCGGAGGGTTGGTTGGGCTGGTAACCACGTCCCCAAGATTGGCCGAAGAGGCCGAGCGGCTACTCAGCGAATCGGCGGCCAAGGCCCCAAGGAGGAGCGTCGTAGAGGAGGTTCTAGGCGAAGGCGGCTTCATCTATATCGTTGATAGCCTGGAGGAGGCTGTGGAGTTCGCCGACGCGTTGGCTCCAGAGCACCTTGAGGTGATGACCGCCGACCCACAGTTGGTTGCGGAAAAGGTTTCATCGGCGGGCCTCATCCAGGTAGGCCCATACACGCCGGTCGCTTCAACTGACTACTGCATGGGCGCTAACCACGTCCTGCCCACGGGGGGCTACGCCAAGATAAATCCCGGGATCACGGTCATGGACTACCTTAAGCCCGTGACCGTCGTTGAGTCGACGATGGAGGGCCTCCGGAACGTCAGAAGCCACATCAAAGCGCTCTCAGACGCGGAAGGGTTACCGAGCCACGGCCTGGCCGT
>CAZEMD010000037.1:0-11109 GCA_964513225.1 uncultured Candidatus Bathyarchaeia archaeon
AGTACGGCGACCTCCGAGCGAAAAAGGCGCCGCCCTACCCGCCTGAGGCCTTGCTCCACCAGATTAACCGCGTATATCCTCATAAAGTCGTTTATGTTTCCTGAGAGCTCGATGAACCGGGGGATGAAGCCGTACCTCTTCGAGATATAAGACATGTAATACGGGTCCAGAGGAATACAGTGACCCCCAACGCCGGGCCCTGGGCTGAAAGGCATGTATCCGTAGGGTTTCGTGGACGCCGCCTTAATGACTTCCCAGGTATCTATCCCCATCTTGGAGAATATTATTGATAACTCGTTAACGAGCGCAATGTTCACGTTTCTAAATATGTTTTCCATCATCTTCGCCGCTTCAGCCGTCTCCGGGTTACTCACGGACACAATCTTATCGATTATCTGCCCGTATAGCGTCACGGCCAGCTCCGTGCAGGACTCGTTGACTCCCCCCACTATCTTGGGTATCGTCTCGACCGTGAATCGTTTATTCCCGGGATCGATCCTCTCAGGAGAGAATGCAACCCCAAAATCTACCCCAGCACGTAACCCAGTTGTCTCAAGAATAGGGATCATTACATCTCTCGTCGTGCCTGGATAAGAAGTGCTTTCAAGGATAACAAACTGTCCCTTGTGCAGCACCTGGGCAACGGCCATAGAAGCATTTCTGATATAACTGAGGTCAGGCTCTTTGTCCTCTTTCAGAGGCGTCGGGACACAGATTATTATGAAGTCACACTGTGATAAATCGGCTGGTTTTAGAGTTGGCTCGAAGGATTTACCGATGACCTGTTTAAGTGAAGCATCCGGTATATCTAACAGGGTCGACCTGCCCTTCGAAAGGACATCAACTACACGAGGGCTCATGTCGTATCCTATGACATGAAACTTCTTTGAGAAAGCGAGGGATAAAGGCAATCCGACGTAACCCAGACCCACGACGCCCACAACCGCCTCGTTGGAGACGATTTTACGAAGCAATGATTCAGTGTCCACTACATGCCCACCGCTATAGCCGAAAAAATAATCGAAGGATAATATTGAATTTGGATATAGAAGAGGGCTACATACAGCCTGATATTACGGGGGAAAACCAGTCTTCCCCAAAGAGGGCATAGCTAGGTTGGATCATAAAGCAGTCTTCATAGGTTCAGCGAGGTTTTCTGGGTCCACCCTACTTGACTTGATGCTCGGAAACGGAGAGAGGTGCTTCTCGACGGGGGAGGTGAAAGCCTATTTTCGCCCCAGGAAACGAAGTCACCTATCGATGGACTGCAGCTGCGGAAACCCAGAGTGCGGCATCTGGAGTGAGGCGAAGAAGAAAGGAGAAAAAGAGCTGTACGATTACCTGTGCGATAGCCAAAATAGCGATACGATAATAGACAGCTCGAAAAACATCGACTGGATAAAAGATCAACAAAAGTATACGGGGAGGCGGTTTGACCATAAATATGTTTTAGTATACAAACATCCTCTAAACTATCTCTTCTCGAACTACAAAAGAGGATACCCGATATACAGCCACAGAGGACTACTTGGAAATTTAGAGATACTGCTGAGAAACGGAGAAGTTACGGATATAGAGAGATGGGGCAGGTATTACAGTCGTTTCCTGAGCAGCTTTGATTGTGTAACCGTTTCATTCGAGGACCTGACTAGAAGACCCGACGATATACTCAGCGCGCTGTGCGAAGAGATAGGGATGAAATATTTTAAGGGTAAGAAAAATTTCTGGGAGAAACAACATCACATACTTTATGGGAATAACTCCACGAGAATACATCTTTACGAGAAGGATAGCGAGTTATATGAAAAACATCTCGCCATAAGAAACCGGAAGAAAAACAATAAAATAAAGGAGGATATCAAAGGCTATAGAACAATCTATTATAGCGATAAATGGAGAAAAGAGCTGCCGGAAAAATACCGGAGACTAGTGACGCCGGAGGTTGCCGCCATCTACGAGAAACTCGAGTCCATTAAGATGGGGGGATAACATGACTGAGCCAGCGATAACCTTCATAGCCTTCGAGGAATACCCAAAAAAAGGCGTCTTATACGAGTATATTGAGCACGCAGGGAAAAAATTCGGTAAAGTTGCCGTGATCTGCGCCACAATGGGAGACGAAGAACTGGAGGAAACCCATAATGGAGTACACATACGCCGCGTGCCCGTAAAAACACTTAAAAAAATGTCGCTCGAGGCCATCAGGTTCACAGACAAAGCCAGAAGACTGTACAAAAGAACCCAGAGATGCCTTCACTCCAGCATAGTTCACGTATTCAGCTACGTCGGGTGCAGAGCGCTGAGACATGGTTCACATGATGGAAAATGGGTGTATCACACCAGATCGGGTGCGATAAAATCCACTCTAATCCATAAAATCAGTAAACCTCTCCAAGTGATCGATGCACGCGGTTACGACGCGGTTTTCACTAATGTAGAAGACATCGTTGGCCGGATAGAGGGCAAAGTCTTCGTGCTTTCACCGATGGGTGTGAATATGGACAGGTTTAGACCCGAGGCCGGCGATGAACATGTATGGGAAGAATGCGGAGTCATTTCAGGTTCAAGTCTACTGATCTACCATGGCAAACTGGACCCCAGCAGGAGGATAGAGACCCTATTAGAAGCATTCAGCGAGGTACATTCGGTTCGACCTAGGACGTCACTGGTATTGATGGGAGAAGACCCCAACGTCGTTAGGCTCAAGGAAATCGCTGAAAGGCTGGGCGTATCCGAAAGCGTTTACTTCATCGGAAGAATCGAGTACCCTGAGGTCCCCTCCTATCTCGCCGCCTCAGACATAGGCCTAGCCTATATACCAGTTACAATCGAGTACGACAAGCAGCCCCCCTTGAAAACGTTAGAGTATCTCTCATGCGGGTTACCTGTTGTAGCCACTGGCACAGAGGGAAACAAGGGTTTTGTGGAAGATGGTCAAAACGGTGTTATAGCGGGAGACTCATCGAGTGAATACGCCGAGGCCATACTCAACGTTCTATCAGAGGATGGGCTAAGGGAGAAAATCGCGGGAAAAGCAAGAGAAAGCGTAAAGCCTTACGACTGGCAGCGGTTGATGGAGGACCGTTTCTTTCCGGCATATGACGAGTTGCTAAATGATCTCTGAGGTGGCGTGTTGAAGGCATTCTATTTCGGCTCTCCCCACCACGCGGAGGTGGTCAGCGAGATACTTGGTACTCTGGGATTCGAGAGAACCTCGTTAAGAGAGGCTGAGCTGCTTTACTGGATAGCCGCCATTCCCACTGCCAAGAGACTAAGGTATTTGATGGATTTCATAAGTTCTCGGGACAAGAAACTTGTGATTCACTGGATAGGTTCAGACGTCCATAACTTGATTGCTCCTAGAAACTTGATCAAGAAAAGCTATGGAGTCTTTCTAGATCTACTGACATCCAGTTATTCCGATAGAATCCTCAACTTGACGGGTAGCTCCTGGCTCAAGGAGGAGTTGGAGATGAAGGAAATCGAATCCACCGTCCTCCCAGTCACGACCATATCTCCAAGCAATTACATATGCCCAGATAGAGACTTCACGCGAAAAACGGATGTATTGACTTACACCCAGAAAAGAAGATTCAGTTTCTATGGCAGCGACACGATACTTGGTCTGGCACGCGAACTACCAGAGTATAAATTCAAGTTTCTATTCGGTGACGTCGAAAATCTACAAGAACTACCTGCAACCAGACTTGAAAACGTCACGTTTCTACCTAGAATCCCCTTCGAAGAGATGAAAGAAACGTATCTTGGCTCTAAATGCTTCCTGCGTATCCCGGTACACGACGGCCTCTCCCTCTCCATCCTCGAGGCGCTTTACTTTAAAATGCAGCCTATCTGGAGTTACAGCTTCCCCCACGTAGTCACCGTCGATAAAGACGACAAAGAGGAAATCCGTGATGAACTGAGGCGCGTCCTCGAGGGTTTTACGGAGAACGAGCTAGGTCATGATTACGTGATAAAAGAGTACTCGAGGTCCAGGATAAGGGAACGCTACCAGAGTATCATGCCGAAGCTGGGTGAGTCAAATGGATAGCTCTACAATCATAATAGGGGCAGGTCTAACTGGGCTTAGCTGCGCGTACCATCTCAGAAGCGGCTACAGGATATTTGAGAAGACGAGCAAGATAGGAGGCAACTGTAGGAGCCGAAAGATAGGCGACTTCTCATTCGATCTCGGGGGCCATTTCATTCATCTTCAAGACTCCTACGCAGAGAAGCTCGTCCACTCCCTTATGGGGGGAAACCTCATCGCGGTGGAGAGAAGAAGCGGAATCTATTTCGGCGACCGCATAGTGCCATACCCCTTCCAGATGAACCTATACAATCTGCCTCACAAAGTAAAACTCGAGTGCTTGAAGGGAGCGATTGAAGCTCATTATGGTTCAGAGAGAAAAAGGTATGATGATTTCGGAGAATGGATAGACGGCACGCTAGGCAAAGGGATCATGAGGCACTTCATGGGGCCTTACAACACGAAACTTTGGGGTCTGAGCCCGTACGAGATGTCGATGGACTGGGTTCACGGGTTTGTCCCAGAGCCAGACATCTGGGAGATCGTGGAGGGCACCCTGAAGAGACAGGAAGGTTTCGGCTACAACGCATCTTTCCTGTATCCACGTAGGGGAGGAATACAGTCCCTCTGTGACTCGTTTCTACCACATATATATAGCCCAGAGAGGGATAGTGCCGTCGAGCAGATAGACACTGAGAACTCCACGGTCAAGGTTTCAGGGAAAAAACAAGACTACAAAAACATCGTCTCGACGATACCCCTACCAAGGCTCGTCGGAATACTCAGTGATCCACCTGAGAAAGTGATACGAGCCGCCGAGAAGCTGAGATGCAACAAAGTTACGGTGGTTATGCTGGGGGTAAAAAACGTTCAACTCCCTGAATACCATTGGATATATTTCCCGCAAAAGGAAATATCGTTTTACAGGCTTGTCAACTTCAGCGCCGTCACAGACAAGATGTCACCAGAAGGGTATAGCTCGGTGTGTGTGGAGGTAGCGTCGCTAGATAAAGGATTCAAGCCCAACGAGGAGCTGACACGACGAGTCATCGGCGACTTGGTCGATCTTGGATATATCCAATCAGAAGACGATGTCGTAGTAAACATCGTCGAAGACATGGATTACGCCTACGTCACCTACGACAAGGCTAGAAGAAAAAACGTGGAACTAGTACAGGAATACCTGAAACGAGTCGGCATCAATTCGACGGGCAGATACGGGTCGTGGGAGTACTCCACGATGGAGACAGCCATCCTACAGGGGAAGCAGTCGGCGGAAAAAATCTCGGTGATGAATCCATGAGACGTTCCCTTCTCGGCTTAACTGATAAGCTAGGGTTGGTGGATCTCTACGGTGGGATTAACAGACGGATAACGGGTGAAAGTGTATCGATCATAAACTACCACAGAGTAGGTGATGATTCAGATATATTTCTAGACAAATTAGATACGCAGACATTCGAGAGACAAATACACTATGTGCAAGAAAGATTCGAGATAATCCCCCTAGACGAGCTAGCCCAACTTCTCAAAGTCGGGGTACAAGGAAGTAACTACGCGGCAATAACGTTTGACGACGGCTACAAAGACAACTATACCCAGGCATTACCTATCCTCAGGAAGCATGGCATCAAGGCGGCTTTCTTTCCCATCACCGATGTGCTTGACCGTGAATCGATGCTATGGGTCGACGAGGTACGTTACATGATCCACCATAGTGGTGAGGAGGAGATATGGTGGGGTGAAAAACAGTTCAGCCTGATCTCGCCTGCCGAGAAAGAGAAGGCCGTGAACCAGATTGTATCCAGCATTAGGAGCAGAGATACCGGGGACGGGATGAATGGACTACGGGAGAGCTGTGGCTACGAAGCCCCGCATGATCTCATAGAATCACTCTACATGTCCTGGGACGATGTTAAGGAGATGTCAGAGGAAGGACACTTGATAGGCTCCCACACACTAAGCCATCCTGATCTAACACGGTTATCATTGAAGGACGCTCGAAAAGAGGTAGTTGAGTCGAAGAAGAGGCTGGAGAAAGTGCTAGGGGTTGAGGTGTATGCGTTCGCTTACCCTTTTGGGGCTTCTAGCGAAGAAACGGAGAGACTCATAGTGTCATCTGGGTACCGTTGCGGGCTGGGGGCTGAGCCGGGGCTGGTCAGTAAAAACCCGGAATTGTTTAGCTTGAGAAGGGTGCCAGCGAGGAAGAACTTTCAGGTCTTCAAGGCTTACATGAACGGATACGGTTAATACGTCCAGAGGGACTCGAGTTCGGGGTCGATTTTGAACCAGTACTCGTACTCGTAGCTCATCGCGTCTCTGATCCGTTGATAATACTCTTGTTTAAGTTGTGGCTTGGCGTTGAACAACGTTTTTTCCCCGAGGGACTTAACTGCGGTTATGTCGACACGGTTCTGCAAAGCCCGTTTTAACCCGATGACCTTACTGGAGTTCAGAATTCGGATCAATGAACGAGATAGATCGTTTTTCGGTACAATGGTCTTGTGGCTGTGAGGGAGAGCGTCCAAGGAGCCCGTAGGCAGAGATAGGAATTCAAGTATCTCGTCAAACACCGTTTTGGGGTCTCTGACAAGTTTCTCGAGGAACACCACCATGACGTCGTCCTTGAAGGTTTTTCTGTATTTCTCGTAAGGCTCACTGTAGAAGCTGCCACGTATGTACCTGAAGAGCACCAGAGGGTCCTCGAAGACGGATTGAAACTTAACCCCGAAGTGCCTCTCTAGGTGAGAAGAGTCGAGGAACTTTTCATCGACTAGGTCTTCATCGAGGGCTGACCGTATCCCCTTATCTTCATAAGCCTTCCAGTCGCCCATATCAGGTAGAGTCGCCATGATCTGTTCAAACGTTCGGCGCTCGCACTGCGGCACTCTTTTATACATATGAAGGTAAGCAGAGAAGGCCCTTTTCGCGGGATCACGTAGGATAATAATAATCCTTGGGTCTCCGATGAATTCCCTGATGTTTTGAACCGCGTTATCGCTCCAGAAGTAGAGAGTCGACGCGTCGACGTTAAACGCATTCGAGATTGAGAAATTATCTAGGTACCATTCGAAGTTATCCAAAACTGTTTCACGTGGCAGTGCTAGGAACTGGGTTTCCTTTATCTTCGGCTCAGCAACCCAAGTTGTTGACACCAGCGCGTCGTAGAGGGTGGTTGTCCCTCCTTTTTCAACGCCTGGGATAACGATGGTTCTCCCAGGAACCACTGATGCCATAGAGGAGGAACGGTGTTCTCGCTTAATGATCCATTGTTTGTCATCAATGATCACATACACACTCTTTTTCAGTGAACCGGATATCGGGTATCAAAAAGAACGGTGTGTAGTTAGTTGCGTGTCGCCTTCATCCAGAACGTACCAATTCATGATCACCGTATGGTGCACACAGATGGAGTCGCACGCGAACTTGTGAAGATGGGCCACGAGGTGGATGTATACTTACAGCAGAGCGACCACCCAAACCAGTTCCACGACCCCCCATACGAGTTGAACTACATAGAAGGCAAAACCTATTCCGTTAAAGGACAGATAGAGTTCTGTAGAAGACTGGGAAAGCAGCTGGAGACAAACCACTACGACGTGTTCCACACCAAGAACCCGTTCTCATCCATATTACCGATATTACTCAAGGGTAAAAACAGGGAAACCAAGATTATCTACGATATCCGCGGCCTCTGGGTCGACTTCGGGGTGCACCGTGGTTCGTTCCACCCCGCTTTGGGTTACCTGTTAAACAAAGTAGACATATACTGCATGAACCATGCGGACGCTGTTATAGCAATATCTGAGGAGCTTAAACGGATACTGTCAGAGAGGGGAGTAAGACAGGAAAAGGTGGAGGTCATCGTCGGAGACGGGGCCAAGACGTACACGGATAGAAGGGTGCCTGAGGAAGTCGAGGAACTGCGGAAAGACGGCCCCCTGATAGGGTACGTTGGTTCAATTAGTGTTCACCGATGCAGCCAGCAGATCATAGAGTCTTTCAAGTACATCGTTGATGGCAGGAGACATGATGCACGGCTTCTTATGATAGGCCCTGTGGATAGTTCTGAACAGGAATACTTTAGTAAACTCGTGGAAGACTTGGGGCTTAAGGATAGGGTGAGGTTTCTCTGGTTTGATAGCCACGATGACGCCGTGGCTGCTATCAAGGCGTTCGATGTCGCTGTGGCTTATCATGAGGGTGATCATGACTTCTTCAACGTGTCTGTCCCCACGAAGGTCCAGGAATATATGGCCGCTGGTAGACCCATTGTGACCACGAACCAGCGTATGTATAGAAACCTTCTAGATCACGGGAAAAACGGGTACATGACGGAGCAGAACCCGGAGAGCTTCGCGAAAGGGATACTACAAGTCCTTGACAACGATGTTCTACGTGATAGCATCGCAAGGGAGGCGCATAGAGCGGCCGAGGAGTACAGCTTCAGAAGGGTAGCAGAGAAGGTTGAGTCACTTTACATGAGAATCACAGCCTAAAGGCCCAACGTTTGTGAGTTGTTATTATCTTTCATCTAACCTAGAGTGTGTAGTAGAGTGCTCCAAACACATGATTTTATGATCTAGATCGGGTCTACGGGTAAAGGTGCATTCATGGCCATCAGGGGCATTCAGCTAGTTGGTCTACTGGTATCATCCGCGGCCCTGATTGGGATATTGCTGCTACGTAGAAGCAACCGCCTCACCAGCAGGTCCTACGTTTTCTGGGTTAGCTTCTGGACGATGTTCACCATAGTTGACATATTCCCCAGCATGACGGGGTACATAACCCCCTACTTCGACCTTGGCCGTAACATGTACACGATAACCGCCATCTCGGTCATGACTTTGTTCATCTTCGTGTTCGGGTTGTTCAGCTACATCAACGAAATCAACTGGAAAATCAACGAGATGGTCAGAGACAACGCCATCTACGGCTGGAGATTAAATCATCAAAAAGCGTGGGTGAAAGATGAGGGATAAAATCACCGTCATCATACCAGCCCACAACGAAGAGAAGACCCTACCGAAAGTAATCAGAGGCATCCACCGCGTCCTCGGGGACAGATATGACTACAGAATCCTTGTGGTGGACGATGGCTCCACAGACGACACAGGAAATGTGGCCCTGAAAAACGGAGCCGAGGTGGCTAGACACTCGGTGGCCATGGGATCCGGTGGGGCGCTTAAAACGGGTTACCTGATGGCAAAGGAGTGTGAATCCGACTACGTGTTACAGCTCGACGCAGACGGACAGCACGACCCAAGAGAGTTTAAAACCCTTTTCGAGAAACTAAAGTCAACGGGGGCCGACATGGTTGTGGGTTCAAGGTTCTTCAATGGACCACCCAAGATCAGCTTCACACGTAAGATAGGGATAGTCTTCTTCTCCTGGCTCGTCAACAAGCTGACGGGATATGGTGTCACGGATGTCACCAGCGGGTTCAGAATATTCCGGAAGGAGGTTATAGACAAATTAATGTTCACTGCTGAAAAACACTGGTCGATAGAGATGACCGTGCTTGCAGGAACAAACGGACTTAAAATTGTCGAAGCGCCGATGAAGATGATCGAACGAAAGGAAGGAAGTTCCCAGTTTCAGGAGATAATTACGTTCATACTTTACCCCATTAGAGCACTCAAACAGATCCTAACAGTATACCTGAGGTAAAATGATACTCACAAAAAGAGGAGTATTTTATTATTCTCCATTCTTGGTTTTCTCTGCATTGGTTTTAAGGGCTTTATTTATAATCCCTCAAAATTTCACGTATGCTGAGACCTCATTACTTATTGCAGTGAGTCTTTCTCCCGGCTATTATTATGTGGCCACTCTACCAACAAAGCTGGGTGTTAGGCAGCATGAACGAGTACTCTTATCCCTTGTTATTAGCCTGTGTTTGATACTATTTTCCGGGGTATACTCTGCACAATATTTCAAGGTGGTCAATGCTCGCTCGGTTTTATCCATACTCTGGATACTAACCATCCCCGCGATATTACTCAAAAAAACTAAGGGAATCCCAACTACACGAAATGAACACCTTGAAACAATTATTATGATGACAGTATTTTTCCTAAGTCTACTTTCATTTACATTTTTTCTCCCTGAATCTTATTGGAGAGGCTGGGACCCATGGATCTATAAACCTCTAGGAGAATCGATCATATCTGAAGGATTATCACCGGCTAAGTTGAGAGATCAATGGTCACACCTAGTCGATCTCCCCCTTTCAGGATTTTTCTACCTTATAGCATCCATCCACGTGGTTACTAAACTGTCATTTTACTCATTGATAAGAAACTCAGCTCCAATCATGGCGGGACTGATGGCATCGGGGCTTTACATGCTTGGTAGGCGGCTTCTGAATAGATTAGGGGGGGTTTTATTTCCCTTATTCTACCTACTTTCACCCTTTGTGGTACATAGGGTTTCCACACCTTTGCGAGAAAACTTTGTTTTAATACTGTTAATTTGTTTTATCTGGTATCTTGAGATATTGAGAGAATCTGAAGAAATGGAAATTAAATCACTGGATAGGGGTTTTCTAGTCGGCGTGTCTCTAGTAACGGGTATGTTATTTAGCCATCCGTTGGTTCATATTATGTTTATAATATTCATTGTTGTTTATTCTTTTTATAACCTCAAAAATGAAAAACATAACGTAGTCAAGTTTTTTGGTGGAATTAGTTTTGTATCGATGTTAATTGCCTCGCCAACATCAATTATATTTTATTTCACATTATTGAATTATTTAATATATAAAATAAGCATATACCTTATTTTACTAGGAATTACATCGATAGCATTATTACTATATTGGAAAAATCTTCTTAAGCTATTTTATTCCACATTATTTTCTAAAATATCGTTATTGAGTATTCTAATTGGGGCATTATATGCTATAATGATTTATCAATATAGAATAACCGGTTTTCAGTACATGGATTATCACTTAGCTAAGATCCATACATACTTTACGATAAACCAATTTTCGGTAACTACGCTTATTCTATCAGCGGTTTATATAGTAAAATATAGAAAATCAATATCCCCCATACTTAACTCGTTCATAATAG
>CAZEMD010000038.1:0-7895 GCA_964513225.1 uncultured Candidatus Bathyarchaeia archaeon
CACTTGTCGCCTATGACCTTCCCGCATGAGAAGCACCGTACAGGGACTATCATTCATTTTCCGCCTAATCTTGCACAGTGTTAGCTTTGTCTAACCTGCGCGTTCTAACCACTCAACAACCCGGAGCCTATTTAAAAATACTTCTTATTTCTTCTCCGCCTATTTTCACGGGTTTCAACGGGGGAAACACGACAGAGTAGAGTTGTATTCGGGGTCTGGGCCGACGGCGGCCATGGCGTGGGCCATCGCCTCCTCGGGACTCATCCCATCCTCGACCATCGCAGTCAACAGGCAGGTGAACGCGTGGTCGGTGTGGCTGAGAGACACCGGGCCATCCCAGCTTATGTAATGCTCCGCTCCGTTATCTATGAACGCCTGGGCCAAGTCCGTGGCTCTGGCGCCGTCGCAGCCCATCACCAGCACCGTGGAGCCCCTGAACCTGTCCTTCATGAAGTGGTTCACATAGTCGGCGCCCACCGCGAACAGATGTCCGGAGCCTATGCTTGGCCTGGCGGGATGCACCTCGTCTGCAAGCTGCTCCAGCACGTACCTGTCGTGGCTGTACTCCTCGCCCGTGAACAGCCACGCCATGTCGCCGTTGACGGTGCTGTGAACCCGGAGTATGACGAGGTCGTACCCCGCCGGGAGTCTCCTCAGGTACTCGACGGTCACCTCCTCCCCGAGAACCTCGTCGAAGGTGTACCCCTCCCGACTGAATATTTTCAGGGCTTCACCGTGGAAACCGGGGTCCTCGGCGTGGAGCGGGTCGATGTAGACGACGCGGGTAACGGCATTCCTATCAGACTTGTACAATACGTCAAGGCTGGAAACGGCTACGAGGAAGACTATGAAGGCCAGCGTGAACCAGGTTGCGGGCCAGTTTCCCGCGGGAGCTCTCCCCAAAAACCATCGTCTGGATCTCCGCCGCCGGGTAGTTCACGGTTCTGTCCATGGTGCCGCGATGCCCCAGTCACCCCCTCACGGGGCTATGACTTGTTGAGTTGGACGTTAACGGGTCTGCCGCTCTCGAAGACTATGCCGAGGCTCCTGAACTCCACCTGGAATATCCTGATCTTGCCGTACCGCTTCTCCTTGAGGAGGCCCAGCTCCTTGAGCTTCATGAGGTGCCTCTGCACGCTGGTGTAGTTGAGGCCGGTGCGGCGGCTCACCTCGCTTATGTTGAGCTCCCCGCTCTCTGTGAGCACCTGGAGCACCCTGATGCGGCCCCTGCTGCCGAGGATCTCCTCGACCATCCGCTCCTCTCTACGACGCATCAATGATTCTCGTCACCTCCTTCTCCAGCTCCTCGGCGGGTATCTTCTCCAGGCTGATGAGCTGGGTCCTGCCCTGGCTGCTTGCCTGTAGCTTGACGTTGACGAAGTCCAGGCTCTTCAGGTTCTTGAGGTACTTCCAGTACTGGGTGTGGCCCCGCGGCTCCTCCGTGTACTCCTCGCAGACCAGGCGGTAGGCTTCCTCGATCTCGCCCGTGGTGCCGTGGGTCACGTCGTTGGCCTTGAAGAACCGTGCGACCGCCAGGAGCACAAGCTTCTCGTGGGGGCTGAGCTGCCTCACCGCCTCCTTGTTCAGGGTCTGGAAGACCCCCATGGCGGCCGTCCGGACGTGCTCGGGCTGGATCTGGAGCGCGTCGCTCTGCTCAGCCATCCTGCCTGAGCCGTGGAGCACGTCGATGGCGTACCTGGCGTCGCTGTTCTCCTTGTAAGCTAGCTCGCTGATGAAGCCCACTATCTCGGGGGGCACCGCGTCCTTCCTGAACGCCTTATCGACGCGGTACAGGAGTATGTCGGCCAGCTGGGCCTGGTCGTAGTCCTGCATCCTTATGACGTTGCGCTGGAGGCTGCTCAGGGTGCTCCTGTCCAGCTTCCTGAAGACCTCCTCGTCCTTGCTGATGAACATGATATTGAGGCGGCGGGGCTCGTCTGGCTCGGTCTCGTGGAACCTGGTGAGGTAGTAGAGGGCGTCGCTTCCCTCGTTCTCGATGAGGACGTCCACCTCGTCCAGGGTCAGCAGTATCTGGGCGTTGTCCTCGTCCATGATCTTCCTGAGTATGTCCATGAGCTCGTTGGCGGCGTACCCCCTCTCGGGGAACTGGGGGCGCAGCCGCTTCACCACCTGGCTGAGGATCATGAAGAGGCTGCCCCGCTGCTCCCTGCAGTTGAGGTGTACGTACTCGTAGGTGACGCGGCGGCGCTCCGCCTTCCTGCGGAGGCTCCGGCCGTAGTAGTGGGCCAGCAGGGTCTTGCCGCTGCCGACGCCGCCGAGTATCACGGCCTTCTGGCTCATCTCGTAGGGGGCCGTGACCATGTGGTCGAAGAGCCCCTCCAGCGCCCTGAACTCGGCTTCCCGGTGGAGCACGACGTCGGGCACGTAGCTGATGTCGAGTATGGCCTCGTCGACGAAGACGCCTCTCTGTGTCATCTAACCCCGTTGAGGGGTCGCAGACAGGGAATTTATGCATTTCGTAGGTTCAGATGCACAGAAAGTGGAGGGATGGGTGAAAGTGGATTCTCCGGGAAAACCTATATCGAGACAAGGCGAACAATAGTCGTGCAGCCATGTCCCCGCATAGCTTCAAGACCGGGAAGGTGCCGTCTGAGGTCCTGAGGAGGATAGTGTTCAACAGGCTGGGCGTCCCCACAGATAGGTTGCTCAGCGGCCCAGGGGTGGGCGAGGACGCCGCGGTCATCGAGATGGGGGACAGGGTGCTCGTCGCCAAGGGCGACCCCATCACCGGAGCCGAGGACAGAATCGGGTGGCTCTCCGTCCACGTTAACGCCAACGACATAGCGTCCACCGGGGCCAGACCCCTCTGGTTCGTCTGCATCGCGCTGCTACCGGAGGGGGCGGACGAGTCCATCTTGGAGTCCATCATGGACGACATCCACGCCGCCTGCACGGAGGTGGGCGCCAGCCTCGTCGGGGGGCACACCGAGACCACCCCCGGCCTGGATAGGCCCATACTGGCAGGCTTCATGATGGGGGAAGCAGAGAGGGATGGATACGTCACCACTGGCGGCGCCAAGCCCGGCGACCGGATAATACTGACGAAGGGGGCGGGCATAGAGGGCACCGCCGTCATGGCGAGCGACCTCAGGGACCACCTCAGGGGCAGGGTGGACGACGACGTGGTCGAGAGGGGCGCCGCATTGATAAGGTGGATCAGCGTCGTGCCTGAGGCCATGAAGGCCGTCGAAGCCGGTTCACCGAGCTCCCTGCACGACCCCACGGAGGGCGGCCTCATAAACGGGCTGTGGGAGATGGCCGAGGCGGCGGGCGTCGGACTGAAGGTGGACCGGGCCTCGATACCAGTGCCAGACGAGACCAAGCTTATATGCGGGGCGTTGGGCGTGGACCCTCTGAGGCTGCTGGGCTCGGGGGCGCTCCTCATCACCGCTCCACCCCGCGAAGCCGACAAGATACTGGAAGCCCTGAAGCAAGAGGGAATAAGGGCCTCAGTCATCGGCGAGGTGAAGCCGCTGCCCGAGGGGAGGACCCTCGTAGACGAGGCGGGCAACCCCACGCCCATCGAGGCGGTGGAGCAGGACGAGATATACAGGATACTCGACCGGCTAGGCTGAGCGGCTCACGGCTTAACTGCGGTGAAACCCCTGACGTCTTCGTGGTAGGATACCCCTATGAACCCGGTCTCCCGTAGACGAGATGCCACTCCCCTGCCCACGTCAACGCCTCTGTACCGCGACCCGGGTTCACCCGTGTAGTGGAACAGCCTGCCGCCCGGCCTCATAAGCCCCCATAGTTTCCTGTAGAACTCGCCGCCGTAGAGGTGCCCCGCGTGGCTGTGACGCGGCGGATCATGCACGACGTAGTCGAAGAAGCCTTCCGGGAGGCCGTCAACCACGTGGAAGCTGTCCCCGAGCAGCTTGTGGACGCCTCGCCCCGTCCAGAGTCCGCGGGACCAGGGGTTCATCCTGGCTATCAGAAGCACATGCGGCTCAAGCTCCACCGTCACCACCTGTTCCGCGCCCCTCCTCACGGCCTCTATCGCCGTGTAGCCTAGGCCCGTGCACGTGTCCAGCATCGCTCCGCCCCTCAGCCTGAGCCTGTCGAGTTTTCTAGCCGTGTCCATGTCCGGGGTGGTCTCCTTGGTGCGGTGCATCCTTATTCCGTCTATCTCCAGCGTGGGGGCGCCCGCCGTGGGCACCAGTTTATAAAAGTGTTTCCCTGCGACCGCGGCCTGGTAAACCTTCCCACCTGAAACGAAGTAGACCGCGTTCTCTTTTTCAGCTATCTTACCCAGAGACTCTTGGTCGATATTTTCTCCAAGAGCGAGGGTTATTCCATTTTTTGTACGTTTTATTTTGGTCGTCGTCAAGCCAAGGTCTAGAGATACCTCTGTTTTTCCGTCCAGCAGCTTCTTTGCGGTGTCCGCGGTCAACACGGGGGGAAGTCTCTGAGGCATCTCTTACTTGTTTTCAGTGTTTTTAACTGAATCATAAGATTTTTCATCGTTAATTCTGGCTGACACATGCGTCTCAGGAAACGTTTTTCGTTCATTCTCCATCTGTTTTCCATAGTAGATCTAGTTTAGAAGAACAGACCAAACATCCATATTGGAAACATAAATTCCACTAATATATCATGGCGATATTTACATATTCATATAAATTTGGGAGCCGGTGCTCGGAACCCTTATATGAACCAATCTGTCGTTTGTGTCCCGATAGCCAATGACGTCCGACGAGAAACAGAACGGCTTCAAGGGCATGGTCAGGGAAGTAATAGACCAGATACTCCCGCCCAGCGACGTCGAGCTGGAGGCTATAAAGGAGGAGGTCTGGGCCGACCTCTCTGCCCTGTACTACAAGTACGAGGACGAGGTCCAGAAGAAGGCGTTCAGGCAGGTCATGCAGGAGATCTGCGGCAAGATGAGTCAGGGCAAGTGGGACACCGTGTATAAGAAGCTTTACCGTGCCGATCAGAAGGATAGAGTGTTCTAGTTAGGTAATCCATCCACATACGTTTCTGTCACTGAGATTCATTTTATTCGGTTACACATGTCAAGGTTTAAAAAGAATTCAACGTAATCAATACCGGTAAGACTCGTTTATCCATTGCGTTTCCCAACGTCAAGAGACGAGTCTTACCACCAGGGAAGACCCGCACATACTTGGTGATAAAAGGCTTTGATTAACTCATTGTAACCGCTAAACCCAAGCACTATGACATAGACGTCTTTTGTCTCAGAAACCTGGGAGCAATCGCTAGGTGTGCCCCACGTACATGGCGTCCCAGGGAGGCAGATAGTACTCGAAGTATAGCATCTTCCCGTACTCGGTTTCCTCGTAGCCCGCGGCGGCCACGTTGAGTAAGGTGGCCTTGGTCAAGACCCGTAGGACCTCCTCCTGGGAAGGGGTCTTAGGCTCTCCGACAAGTATCTTCAGGGTGTCTCCCTCCAGCCTTACGCCCACCACGTCTATGACCCTGTCCAGCCTCTCTATGAAGTCCGCGACGTACTCTCCCTCGAAGGTGTGGTTCGTGCCTATGCCCCTGAGCCTGTCCAGGGTCTTCTTCGTCTCCTCGTTCAACTCAGAAAGAGAGATCGGCGGCGTGAATTAACCTTTACCTTCTGTGGTGCGTCCTGACGAGGGAAGCCGTGGAGAGGACAGCGAGCACCCACGAGACCACGTTGACCAGGTACCAGAAGTCCCTTGCCCACCACTTGTTCACCCGCCACAGGTAGAAGGGGAAATCGAAGACGTCGCCGGGGAACGCGGACGCTATCTCGATCTGCCAGAGGCTCGCCATGAGGAGCCCCGTGGATAGGATGATCCCCAGTAAACCAACCATGAAGCCGCGTATGGGCGTCTGTTCGCTTTCGGCGGTCAATTCTAGCAAAACCCCCGGTCGGCCGGTAATAAATCGTTTGAAACAGGCAGAAGAAACAGGGATAAAAAGAGGGCTACCTGAGCCTCGCGAGGTGGACCGAGCATGAGATGCAGGGATCGTATGCCCTGATCATCACCTCGAGGTTGTTCAGTAGCTCTGCGTCTTCGCCCCTGTGGTTTGCCGCTATGACGCGTATGTCCTTCTCTACGTTGGCCGCGTTCTGAGCCGTCGGCGTTATTATGTTCGCCTTTTCTATGCAGCCGTCCTCATCGAAACTATAATCGTGGTACAGCAGGCCGCGGGGAGCCTCGACGGCGTTTATGCCCCTGCCCTCGTGGGCCTCGAACTCGGCGAGCCCCTCGTCCTCTAGGCCGTCGCTTAGCAGCGCATCTATGGTCTCTACACCTCTCTCCACGCAGTGGACCAGCTCCAGCGCCTGGCAGAAGTTGTTGCTAAGCGTGTTCCGGGGATCGACCATGTCGCCGTGCTCCTTGTAAAGCTCCTGCGCCGTGCCCGTTAGCTTGCCGTGGCTTAGGTGGACTCGGGGGAGCGCCCCCACCATGAACGGGGCTCCGCCATATGTGGAGTGCTTGGCGTAGCTGTGTCTGTACACCTTCTCGTTGGTGAGCCTCTCATAGTCCTCCTGCGGGTGTCTCTCTCCGCCTGAGACCAGCACGTGTGTGCCGAGGAACCCGAACCTATCGCCCGGGTCGATGGCCATGTGGACGTTGTCTGACTCGTTGTAGGCGGATAGCTCGAAGCCCTTGAAGAGCTCGACCGCCAGCTCTGCGGCCGGCTGCACACTCTCCAGCGTGTTCTTCACGTCGGTGAGCTCGTCCTCGGTGGGCACCTTGGAGAAGCCCCCGACCCTCTCGTTCATGCCGTGTACTTCTCGCCCGCTCATGGTGGTGTGGATCATGTTCCCCGCCTTCTTGAGGCCCAGCGCGTTCTTCACCGCGTCCAGGTAGTCGGCGGACATGGCGATGGCGTCCGGGTAGCCCAGGAAGTCTGGGAGCGCCAGCATGTAGACGTGGAGGGCGTGGCTCTCTATCATCTCGCCGTGTATGAGCAGGTCCCGCAGCAGATCGGTCTGGCGGGTGTTCTCGACGCCGAACGCGTTCTCTATGGCGCCAATGGAGGCCAGGCTGTGGCTGGCCGTGCATATGGCGCATATCCTGCGGGTCATGTCGGGTATCTTCTCGTAGTGGACCGTCTTGATTATGTTCTCGAAGAACCGCGGCCCCTCGAAGATGTTGAACTTGACGTCCTTCACCTCGGTGCCGTCGAGAACGACCTCGACGCCGCCGTGTCCCTCGACCCTTGTAAGCATGTCTACAGATAGTTTACGCGTCATCGCTCTTCCTCCTCCAGGAAGTCGTCGTTCACCTCTCCGCTGAAGACGCGGAGCCTGTTGAGGATGTACTCCTTGCTGTATCCTTTCTCAAGCAGCATGTCGAACTCCGCGGCGAAGCCGCTGCCCTTGTCCACGGGGCCTCTGCATCCGATGCAGTCCAGCCCCAGGCCGGGGCACCGTGCGTCGCAGCCCGCCCTGATGACCGGGCCCAGGCACGGCTTCCCTTGCTCGACTATGACGCATGGGTATCCTTTGAGCTTGCACTCGACGCAGACGGGGTACGTGAAGCTTGTCGGGGTGTCGCCGTGTAGAAGCGACGTTATGGCTCTGAGGGTCTCCTCTTTCTCGACGGGGCAGCCGGGTATGTTGATGTCCACGTCCACGTACTCGCCTATGGGCTTGCTGAGCCTGGCGTCGAAGTACCCGGGCTCGACTCCGTAGACCTCTCTCAGCCTTTCGTCGATGGAGCCTTCGTTGTTCCTCATGGCCTGTATGCCGCCCTCCATGGCGCAGTTACCGAAGGCTATTACCACCTTGCTGCGTTCACGTATCTCCTTGAGGTGTTTGAGGTCTGTCTCGGTGGATACGCTTCCCTCCACGAAGGCTATGTCTATGGGGCCGTCCTCCTTGTGGCTGCTTCCCTCCTGGAAGTCCACGATGTGGATGTGGCTCACCA
>CAZEMD010000038.1:7995-10682 GCA_964513225.1 uncultured Candidatus Bathyarchaeia archaeon
TCCTCCTTGTGGCTGCTTCCCTCCTGGAAGTCCACGATGTGGATGTGGCTCACCAGGTCGAGGAGCTCGTCCTCCATGTTGAGTATCTGGAGCTGGTCGCCGGCGCAGCCCGTCAGGCTGAATATTCCTACTCTCGGCTTCATTAGATCATCCCCTTGGTGTTTATGGCGTCCCATAGCGTGAACACGGGGCCGTCCTTGCAGACGTACTTGATGCTCTTGCCCGTGCCTACTATGCAGTGGCCGCACTGGCCCACGCCGCAGCGCATGCGCCTCTCCAGCGTCATGTAGACCCGTTCGGGCCTGAAGTCTAGGTTCTCCAGCTCCATGATGGTGAACTTGTACATTATGGGGGGGCCGGCTATGACGGCGATAGTCTTCTTGGATGGGCGGTCGATCTTCTTGAACAGGCTCGTCACCATGCCTTGCATGCACCTGTCGTCTCGCTCGCACTCCAACCCGTAGCAGACCTGATCCTCCTCGTCCTCGTAGCTCAGGTAGAACTTGACGCCCCGGCTGTCGCCGTTCCTGAAGAGGTCAAGCATGTCCTCCTTGAACAGCATCAGGTCGTAGCAGCGGACGCCGTAGAGGATGGATATGTCGCCGTACCTCTCCCTGTTCTGCAGCGCGTACTGGATGACTCCCCTTATGGGGGCGATGCCGAGGCCGCCGGCTACGAGTAGGAGGTCGTTTCCCTTGTACAGGTCCATGGGGAAGCCGTTCCCGTAGGGGCCTCTGCCCCACACGGTGTCGCCTACCTTCAGGCGGTGGATGGCGTTGGTCACCCTCCCCGTGTTCCTTATGCAGAACTCCAGCTCCTGCCCGCCGCTCTGGGCGGTGCATATGCTTATCGGGGCCTCCCCGACGCCCATCACCCCGAGCTTCACGAACTGGCCGGGCGTGTACTTGAAGCCCTCCGCGTACGCGGGGTCCTGGAACTCTATGGTGAACAGCTTCTCTAGCTCGGTCATTTCCTTGATGTCGGTTATCTTGGCCTTCATCGGCTCAAGCGTGTTATCCTTCACACTAAGTCACCTCGTACCTTCTTCATGACTTCAACGTAGTCTATGTCCGCGGGGCAGAAGACGGTGCAGCGCCCACAGCCTACGCAGTTGACCATGTCCTCGCGGAGGCTACCCTTGCAGTTGAACCTGTTCCTTATCCTCTCGCTCGCCGTGGGCCTGAAGTTGTGGCCCCCGGCCACCAGGCCGTGGTCCTTCAGCATGCACGAGTACCATTTCCTGACCCTCTCACCGGTGTTCAGGTCCAGGTTAAGGTGGTCCTGCACGTCGTAGCAACGGCACCGCGGGCAGACGAGGTTGCATGAGCCGCAGCCGAGGCACTTGTCGCCGTACTCGGCCCAGACGTCGCTATCGTACGCCATGTCGAGGTGGTCTTGAAGGCCGGACATCTCAAGCTCCCTAGTGAAGGACGCGAGCCTCTCCCTCTCCACTTCCCTGAAGGCGTCGAAGTGGCTCGGCTCCGCCTCCTCGAACAGCCCTAGATGAGTCTCCACGAACTCGTGGCCCTTGAGGGACCCCACACGGACGAAGTAGCTGCCGCCTATGTCGTAGAGGAAAAGCTCGAACCCTTCCTGAGCGTAGCTAGTGCCCGTGGACTTGCAGAAACAGTACTCGTCGGGGACGCAGCTCACGCCGACGATGAAGGACCTCTCCTTCCTCTCAAGGTAGTACTTGTCGGGAAGCTCCTCCGTGAACACCTTCGCCAGGAGGTTCAAGGCGTGTATGTCACAGGAGTGAACGCCGAGGAGAACGACCCTTTCTTCACCAATAGGGGACTCCGTGTACGTCTCCTCGTCGATGTTGAACTCGAACAGTACTTCCTCTTGGGGGATGAAGAACTTCTTCGGCGGTATCATGGTCCTCGTGTATGAGAGGTCGATGTCAGATAGGCTCTCGAACTCCATGAAGGAGTGAGCCTTCTCGCTAGTCTTCACGGGGCCGTAGAGGTCACCGTATTCCCCGAGGGCTTCCACCAAGTCGCCTAAGTTAGACTTGGCGAGGATCTTTACCAGTTTGCCACTCAAATTTAAGCACTTTACATAACACTATAACGCTCACTAATAAACGGTTGTTCAATGCAAAAAAACGTTGATTAGACAGAGAAAATTGACGTTTTAGGGTAAATAAAACAGTAAAAGAGAGGGGCTAGAGTCTACATAGCTTCATGAGGTTCTCGGTGGCGGCCTCCCCTACCTCCTCCCGTGTGAGCCCCTTCAACTCCGCGATGGTGTCGCAGACGGCGAATATCCCCTGTGGATCACCCGAGTCGGTCTCCGTGAGCAGGCACTCTAGAGGCATTTTCTTAACGGCCTCGAGGAACCGGGGCTCGGCCTCCTCCAACGATCTCAGACCGATCGACAGGTAGATGCCTTCTTCCACGCATCTATCGGCGTAGTCCTGATCCTTGCTGAACCCGTGGATGGCCAGCCCTGTCTCGGTGCTCCCGTTATCCAGCATGACGTCTATGATCTCGGTCCCCTCCGCCCTGTCGTGGACTATGGCCGGGACACCCAGCTTCTCGGCTAGCCGTAGCTGGCCCTTGAAGCTCTCGATCTGGGTTTCCCTGTCGATGTATCTATCCTCACTGACCCACTCCTTGGTCATGCGGCCCTTGAAGTCGAGCCCTATCTCGCTTATGGCGACGACCTCGGGCTCCTGGGCAAGC
>CAZEMD010000039.1:0-10671 GCA_964513225.1 uncultured Candidatus Bathyarchaeia archaeon
TCATGCCCTCGTCGATGGACGCGTACTCGCGCTCCACGTAGTAGTGGGTCTTGGGTATGCTGGTGGTGTGGGTGTACGCCGCCAACGTGTACTCTATGAGGGCGCCCCTCTCCGCCAGGTACCTTAACTCCTCGATGCCCGCCTCCTTCACCACCGCGCTGGACACCACGACACGATCAATGCCATACTCCCCGGCATAGTCCACGAGCCGCACCGCCTCGGGGACGCTGACGTGGCCGGTTATCATGTAGACGTCTGGGTGCGACGCTATGAGCCTGAGTATCTCGTCAAGCTCGGGGCTGGGCGGGCCTTCGGGGATGCTTACGCAGGTCTCCAGCTCCCTCCTGAACTCGGGGTATAACTCGCTGAGGGGCGTGAAGACGCCGTCCACCAGCCTGCCCTCACGGCTCGCCTGGTATAGTGTGCTGTGGGCGCCGAAGCTGACGTACTTGGCGCCGTCGCCGTAGTATAGGGCGGTCTTCACGGCCCTGGGGTTCATGCCGCCGTAGACTGTGTTGAGTATGATGCCGCCGTATGTCTTGAAGTCGGGGACGGCGCGGTTCACGAGCCACGCCGTGCCGTTGCTCATCTCGAAGACGTCCATGTATACTATGGCCCTCATGCCGGCGTCCCGTGCCTGCACCGCGGCCTGGAAGGGGTCCACCCTCCTCGGGCTGCTGAATATGTGGGGCCCGGCGTGGACGTGGATGTCTATGGCGCCACTGAGTAGCTTCTCCGATCTCTCTAGGCTTCTGCCCTCAGGCAGGAATCTGTCTGACACTTCGATCACGTAGAATGTGGCTCCCCGGGTTTTATGGTTGGCGCCTGTCAGCCATGCTTAAAAAGCCGCCGAGTGACCCCAGTTACAGGTGAAGACGTTGAGGTACTGCCCCAAGTGCGGAGCGGAGAACAGCGACGACGCCGAGTTCTGTAAGAGCTGCGGCGAGGACATGACCCGGACCATAAGATACACTAAGCCCAGGGACACGGGGTGGGGCGTGGCCAGGGTCGCGGCTCTGGTGATCGGGGCGATACTGGTGTTCACGTCCCTGGGCCTGATAATTGGAGGAGGCTCCCTGAGGATGGTCCAGAGCAGCGTCGTGGACAGCGAAGGCTACATAATGAGCGGCGTCGAGACCCTCGAGTCGGACAGCTACGCCATAGTCTTCGAGGACATAGACATAGAGATCGACGCCGACGCGGGGCCCTTCAGGCAGTGGTTCAAGGACCTTATCACGGTTAAGATAGCCGCCACAAGCAGAGAACCGGGCAAGAACGTTTTCCTGGGGATAGCCGACTACGGCAGCGCGTACAGCTACCTCGCCGACGTCTCCTACGACAGACTAATCGAGACGGACTGGGAGTACGACCCGTGGGGCGGCGACTTCCCGGACTACACGTACAGCCGCCACGGGGGGGACGCCACCACGGGTCCGCCCACCATCCACAGCTTCTGGACCGCATTCGCGACGGGCTCAAGCCAAGAGACGGTGACGTGGGGCGTCGAGCCGGGAAGGTACTGGGTGGTGGTGATGAACGAGGACGCCTCCCAGGGCGTGGACGTGGGCCTCCAGATAGGAGCCAAGGTGCCCATCCTCAAGGACCTGGGAGACGTGCTGCTCACCGTGGGCGTCCTGGTGGGCCTCGTCGGCGCCGCCGTCATATACTACGGGGCGGTAAAGAGGTAGCCCCAACGTTTTTCAGACGCCTCACGTATCCTACCCAGCCGGGGCGATTAGTCTATATGATACGCGTCCCCAGTGAAGGTGAAAGAGATGGAGAAAGACTACCGCAAGATGCTGGACAGAGCCTACGAGGAGCTGCCTGAACAGCTGGAGACCACTGAACGCTTCCAGATACCCAGGGCCTACGTGCGTCAGCAGGGAAGACGCACATACATAATGAACTTCAAAGAGATCGCGGACGAGCTCCGGAGGGACCCGAAGCACCTCTTAAAGTTCCTCCTCAACGAGACGGCGACGAGGGGCGACTTCGACGGGACCCGGGTCAGGTTCCAGGGCAGGTTCACCAGCGACAGCATAAGGAACCTCATCGAGATATACACCAACAAGTACGTGATATGCCCCGTCTGCGGCAGGCCGGACACCCATATCGTCCGGGAGCGCAGGCTCAGCTTCCTCCAGTGCGAGGCCTGCGGCGCCAGGAGCAGCATAGGGAAGAGCTAGAGTTGGCCAAGGTCTACGTGAAGTCTGTCCGCCGCGGAAGGGACACCGTGGTCGCCGTCTGCGACGCGGATATTCTCGGCAAGACCTTGGAGGGCGGTAAGGTGCCTTTCACCGTAAGCGAGGGGTTCTACAAGGGGGCGCTCGGCGAGGTGGAGGAGGCGCTGGACGCCATGAAGCAGGCCACCATATGTAATCTGGTTGGTAAACACATCGTGGAGGCGGCCATAGAGCGAAGGATGGTGCACGAGCGCGCCGTCATATACTTCGGGGACGTCCCCCACGCCCAGATAGTCAAGCTCTAGGAAGTATTTTTTTAGCCGTGCCGTGTATTCCTCACGGTGAAGTTTTTTGGATTATAAGGTCAAGGACATTGGGCTCGCCCCCCAGGGCGAGCTATTGATCGACTGGGCCACAGACCACATGCCCGTACTCTGCCTCATAAGGAGGCGGTTCGAGAAGGAAAAGCCCTTGGAGGGCGTGACCGTGGGTGCGGTGCTCCACTGCACCAAGGAGACGGCGGTGCTCGTCAGGGCGATGGAGGCGGGGGGCGCCGAGGTGGCCCTCGCCGGGTCGAACCCGTTGTCCACGCAGGACGCGGTGGTGGCGGCGCTGGCCTCCACGGGTACCAAGGTATACGCGTGGAGGGAGCAGACAGGGGAAGAGTACAACTGGTGCATCGACCGTGTCTTGGACTGGAAGCCTAGTCTAACCATGGACGACGGCTGCGACCTGGTGAGCAGCGTCCACCGGAAGCGGCCCGAGCTCATACCCGGCATCAAGGGAGGAAGCGAGGAGACCACCACAGGCGTACACAGGCTCAGGGCTATGGAGAAGGACGAGGCTCTCAAGTACCCCATGGTGGCTGTCAACGACACGGCGACCAAGATGATGTTCGACAACCGTTACGGCACCGGGCAGAGCACCATCGACGGAATACTCCGCGCCAGCAGCGTCATGATCGCGGGGAAGACCTTCGTGGTCTGCGGCTACGGGTGGTGCGCCCGCGGCGTAGCCATGAGGGCCTGCGGCATGGGCGCCAACGTCATAGTGACCGAGGTCAACCCCCTCAGGGCGCTGGAGGCCGTCATGGACGGGTACAGGGTGATGCCCCTCATAGAGGCGGCGCCCATGGGCGACATATTCGTCACCAGCACAGGCAACATGAACGTCATAGACCTGCGCCACATGGAGCGTATGAAGACCGGCGCCATGATGGCAAACGCGGGCCACTTCAACGTGGAGATCAACATCCCCGCCCTCGAGGGGCTGTCCGATGGCAAGCGCCGCATGAGGCCCGACCTCGACGAGTACCGGCTCAAGGACGGCAGGAGGCTCTACCTGCTGGGCGAGGGCAGGCTGGTCAACCTGGCGGCGGCGGAGGGCCACCCCAGCGAGGTCATGGACATGAGCTTCGCGGACCAGGCGCTGACGGCGGAGTGGCTCTGGAATAGCCCCCGGCTGGAGGTGCGCGTCCACGACGTGCCCGAGGAGATCGACAGGCAGGTCGCCCGGCTCAAGCTGGAGACCATGGGCGTGGACATAGACAAGCTGACCGAAGAGCAGGTCAAGTACATGAGCAGCTGGGAGGAGGGCACCGCCTAACCCCTAAAAACATCTTCAAGCGGGTCGGGTTGTTGACGGCGGATGACTTCAGGAAGTATCTTCTAACCGGCGTCGTCACTTGGGTGATCGTCGACTTCACCACCGCGTTCAACCCCGACGTCCAGAGGTGGCTCGAACACATGCCCCTCATATGGGCTTTCTACGTAGGCTACCCACTCGTCTTCGCCCACCTAATCTACAATCGAAGGTGGAGCGACAGATCGATATTCCTCGCGATGATCGCCGGAGGCTTCTTCGTCGAGATAGTCTGCTCGAACAACGTACTGCTCTACACATTTCCAATAATGTTGGTCATGATCCCGGTTGCCCTGGCGATCTACGGCGTCGTCACGTTCATCCCTAAATGGGCGGTGGACGGGGAGTTGAAGGCCAAGTGGAGGACGGTGGCGCTTCTCTTGGCGGTCTACTTCGTTGTCGCCGTTCTTAACTACTTCAACACGGCGGGCACCCTCTAGGAGTCACGCGAGGTGTACGCCGTCGCTGGTTCCCTTCAGTATGCCTTTCTCTATCAGGAACTCTATGCTGTTCTCCGTCTCGTTGGGCGTGAAGCCCCGGCGGCTCATCTCCTTCACCAGCCAGCCGGGCTGGTAGACGAAGCCGGGTATACGGACGGTCCTCACTATCTGGTGGCTGCACGCCCGCACCCTGTTCTCGTTCTTCATCAGGGGCCCCCTTATGGTCTCTATCCGGCTGGACAGCGGCGCCGCGGGTATACCGAGGCTCCTCTTGACGTGTTTGTGGAAGTCTTTGGTCATGCTGCCGCCGTGGAACGTGAGGACCCGTTTGGGTTTGCATCTGCGTATGAAGCCGAGGAGGCTCCTGTAGTCGGCGTGGTCGCTTAGGGGGAACGCGGCTCGTTTCTTCCTGTACAGGATGGCCCACCCGCTGACGAGGGCTATCTCCGTGTCGTCCAACTCTAACTTGCTTCCCTTGGGGGTGACTATGGCGCACTTTCCCGACTCTATGAGCTCCTGCCCCTCGTCGCTCTTGGCGTCCAAAGAGTCTAGGCGGTACCCGGCGCCGCGATAGACGTCGGTGACCCGGGAAGCGCTCTTGGCTGTGACCACTGGGAGATTGGTGTACTGGTTGAGAATGCTTATGATCTCCTGGGCGTTGCCTATGCTGTCGGCCCTGAAGACGGGTATCCTGCCGCCCAGCACGGTGTTCACCGCCCAGTTGTATATCTCCACCGCCAGGTCTTCCCGCCGGGGGAACTGGAACATGGGCGACCCGAAGGTGGTCTCTATTATCATGAGGTCGCAGCTCACGGCCTGGGCGGGGTTCATGGTGAACGTGTCCTCGGTGCACATGTCGCCGGTGTAGAGGACCGTGCCCCCGGGCGTGTTGACCTCAAACATGGCGCTGCCGAGGACGTGGCCGCTGTCGTGGACCCGGACCTCGATGTCGCCCAGCTTCACCTTGTCGCCGAACCTGATGGGGTTAAGGTTGCTTAGGCGTTTCCAGCCCATGGCGTCTAGGAGATCGTATGTCTCTTGGGTGGCGTACTTCTCCCGCTCGGGGTGCTTGAACGCGGATGAGTGGTCTGAGTGGGCGTGGCTGACGAAGGTGGGGTAGCTGTGGGTGTTGCGGGTGGGGTCGAGCATGACGCCTTGATCGTCGTACTCTACCATTATTCCGCCGCGTTGTCTTACCTTCAACTCCAAGCTGGGCCACCGGAGACGATTAATGGATATCGGGTTGCCTCAATAAATCATGTGGGGTAATTTATACCCGTTGGTCACCGGGTCTGAAGCATCAGTATGGCCTGGGCCAGATCGCCGCCGCTCTGCTCCAGCGCGGCCCGGGCCTCATCCATACCCACGTTGGCCTGCTGAGCGACGAGAAGAATGTCCTCCTCAGGTATCTCGACGGGCCCCTCCTCGGGCTCCGCCGTCGTCTGGGGCCGACGCTCCGTCTCCTTTCCGCCCGCTACCTGATACATCTTCTGGCCCTGGACGTTGATGCTTGTGACAGCGGGCCCCTCTATCACAATCTCACGGTTCTTTCCCTGAAGGATCACCGTGTGCACGTCGCCCAGCTCGTCCATCTTCATGCCCATCTGCTTCATCATGCGTCGGGCGCGTCGAGAGTCTATTCTAGCCAAGAGCCTCACTCAATGAAAGGGGGATGGGGGTGCTTATAAAAATCTAGTTGGACGCCGCCTTCACGGTGGCCTTCAGGAGCATGGCGATGAGCATGGGGCCCGTTCCGCCGGGCACCGGCGTGTAGGCACTAGCCTTCTCGTAGACTTCGGGGTCAACGTCGCCGTACACCTTCTTGCCCTCGTAGGTGTTGCCGTTGTCGATTACGATGACGCCCTCCTTCACCATGTCGGCCTTGACGAAGTGTTTCTTCTGTATCTCGGTGCTGATGACGTCGGCGTCCTTGATCCGTTTCGCTATGTGGGGGCAGCCCTCGTCCACCTGCGTCACGTTGGATGACAGGTTCATCACGTACGCAGCCAGGGGCTTGCTCAGGAAGTTGCTGGAGCCCACGATGACCCAGTGCTTCCTGTTGGGGTCGATGCCGTACCGGCTGAACATCTCCATGATGGCCTCGACGCCCGCGGGCGGGAAGCAGTCCTCACCCATGAGCACCCTGCCCAGCGTGTTGGGGCTGAGCCCGTCCACGTCTTTCTCAGGGGCGATGGCGTCCACGGCCTTGATCTCGCTGAGCCCCTCAGCGAGGGGCAGCTGCACCATGATGCCGTGGATCTTGGGGTCCTTGTTCAGCTTTTGAATCAGTGCGACGAGTTCCTCGTCCGTGGTCTGCTCCAGATGGTGGAGCTCGGCGTAGATTCCCACCTTCTCGGCGCGCTTCTTCTTGAGGTTCACGTAGCGGGCGCTGTACTTGTCGTCGCCGGTGAGGACGAGGGCGAGGCCCGGGGTCACCCCCCTGGCCTTGAGCGCCTCGACGTCGGTGGCAACCTCCTCCATGACCTTGTCGGTGGTCTCCCTTCCGTCAAGCACTACGGCCATGTCAGCTCAGCCCCTTTATTACGCCGTTCTCGTCGATGTCCATGTCGTTAGCGGCGGGTTTACTGGGGTGGGCGGGCAGCGTGTTGATGTCGCCGCAGTACGCCACGATGAAGCCTACGCCGGTGCTGGGCTTGAGGCCGACGATGGGGAGTATGTACCCCTCCGGCGGCATGCCCTGTATCCTGTCGTTGTCGGTGAGGCTCAGCGGCGTCTTGGCCATGCAGATGGGCATCTTGTCGAAGCCCAGCTTCTCGATCTTCCGACGGTCGCTACGTGCGCTCGACGTTAGCTCGATGTCCGCCACCTTGTACATGCTGGTGGCGATGGTCCGTATCTTCTCCTCCACGGGCATGTCTAGGGGGTACAGGTAGTGGAAGTCGCTTCCCTTCTCGGCCTCCTCGAGGACGAGTCTGGCGAGCTCCTCGCCGCCGGGGCCGCCCTTGAGCACCGTGTCGGTGAACGCCGCCGGGACACCCTCCTTCACCGCCCAGTCCATGACCACCTTGATCTCCTCGTCCGTGTCTGAGTAGAAGTGATTCATGCATATCACGACGCGGAGGCCGTGCCTGCGGGCGTTGTCAACCTCGTTGGCGAGTATGGGCAGACCCTCCTTCACCGCAGCCGGGTCCGGGTCCTTGAGCTCCCTATACTTCTTACCGGCGTGCCGCTTCAACGCCTTGATGGTGGCTACGATTACAACCAAGTCGGGCTTGAGGCCGCCGGCTCGGGCGGCTATGTTGCAGAACTTCTCCATGCCCAGGTCGGCTCCGAAGCCGGGCTCCACGATGACGTAGGGCGCCAGTTTGAGGGCCGTCTTGATGGCGGCGAGGCTGGGGCAGCCGTGGGCGATGTTGGCGAAGGGTCCGCCGTGGATGATGGCCGGGGTGTTCTCCAGAGTCTGCACAAGGTTGGGCTTCACGGCCTCCTTCATGAGGATGGCCATGGCGCCTACGCCGCCTATCTCCTTGGCTTTCACCGCCTCGCCTTTGCCGTTGTAGGCGACGGTGATCTCGCCCATCCGGTGCTTGCAGTCCATGAGGTCGCTGCTTATGGCGTGGATGGCCGCTATCTCAGACGCCGTCGTGATCTCGAACCCCGTCTCGTAGGGGACGCCGCCGAACTTGTCGCCGAGGCCCACCACTATGTTCCTGAGGAAACGGCTCTCGATGTCCAGCACCCGCTTCCACATCACCGACTTGAGGTCGATGCCGAGGTCGTTGCCCCGGTACACGTGGTTCTCCATGAGGCTCGTGAGAAGGTCGTGGGCGCATGTGACGGCGTGGAGGTCGCCCGTGAAGTGGACGTTGATGTCCTCCATGGGCAGCACCTGGGCGTAGCCGCCGCCAGCGGCCCCGCCCTTGATGCCGAAAACCGGGCCCAGGCTGGGTTGCCGCAGCACCACTATGTTCTTCTCGCCGATGTGGCCCAGAGCCTGAGCCAACCCGACGGCCATCGTGGTCTTACCTTCGCCGCTCTTAGTTGGCGTCACCGCCGTCACTATGACGAGCTTCCCGTCCGGCTTATCCTTCCGGTCCCTCAGCACATTGGGCTTGATCTTTGCCTTGTATTTACCGTAGAGCTCGATTTCGTCCTCCGTCAGCCCGAGGCTGGCGGCGATCTCTGTTATTGGTTTGAGCTCAGCGTTCTGAGCAATCTCGATGTCTGGTGGAATTGCCATTCTGAATCTAGGAATAGATGATGAAGCCTTTTAATAAGTTAACCCTGTTCGAACCAAAACTATGTATAAAAAGTGGGGTTAGATGCCCTCGTGGAGCACCTTGTACTCCTTCTCCGGCCCAGGCTTGGTAAGCGACCACTCGAAGCCGCGCTGAGTGGTGACGTACTCGGGCCACGGGAGGTCTATGGGCGGGTAGAAGTCCTCTGGGAGCAGCGGCGCAACCCACTTGGAGCCCCCGACGCCTCCCCCGGTCCTCTCGTTGAACTCCTCCCTCGCCTCAGCCAGCTCACCGGGGTGGGTGAGCAGGTCCACGATGGTGGTGCCTATGGTCTTCGCCGCGGTAACTATGCCGGGGTCTATGCAGGGTGAGTACCCGTTCATGGCCAGCCTGGTCCACGGGGGCAACGGCTTGTCGGGGTCCGGGTTCCTGAGCACCGCGTTTGCGGTGTGTAGCCGCGTCGACGGCGCGGTCCACTGGTAGTCCACGTAGTCGTCTGATCCCTGGGTGGTCACCCACGCCGGGAACTTGTACCTGATGTCCCTGTCTGCGTGGTCGATGGGCGCGATGGTCTGGCATGCCTCCGTCAACGGATCCTCCATGGGCTCGAAGCCAATGTTCTCCTGGATCTTGCGGGCGAACTCACGGGCATCCTCGCCGAACACGGGTGGCCCCACGGTCTGCAGGTTCCTGTAAAGGACCTCCGAGAGCTTCTTGTTGCTGAGCCCTACCCTGGTCCGGGCTATGATGCGCTTTGTCACCCTGGTGCCCGTGATCTGGGCCACGCCCCTGGCGGTGTTGTCCAAGACGTTGGATATCTGTTCCTGCATCTCCAGCAGCGGCGCCCTGTGGGCGTACTGTATCTGGGCGATCTTGGGCGGTAGATTGTCGCTCGTCGCCTGGCCGCCCACCATTATGTACTCGTTGAGCGTCCAGTATGCGGTGTAGGGCAGCATGGCGTCCTCGACGTACTTGGTAGCGGTGTACATGAGGCATACGGCGTCAAGCGCCGCCGGTATCCTGCCGCCGGCGTGCCCCAGAAGGTTGAACGGCACGTCCTTGGGCCTGAACCAGTTCTCGGGGTGCAGAGTCTCGAAGGTATAAAGGGTGTTCCAGTAGCTGGCGGCGTTGATCTCGTACCGGACCGTGTTGTAGCCGGAAGGGTGGTAGGGGATCGACGCATCGAAGTCGTCGAAGTAGCCCTTGGCGGCGTGCACAGGCTTGGAGCCGCAGACCTTCTCCGCGGGCTCCCCGAACAGCTTCAAGGTCCCCTTCAGCCTGTGCTTCTCCATTGCGTACTTGGCGGCGAGGAACCCGAAGAGGGCGCCCGTGCCCAGCCCCGAGTGGGGGTCCGTGTGCCCCGCCGCGTAGGGGTGAAGCCCCTCGTCCCTTGGCTTCCGGTAGGGAACCGGGGCCTGGCTCATCCCGGGAACCGCGTCGTACTCGGCGAACCCTCCGATAACCGGCTTCCCCTCGCCCCAGACGGCGCAGAAAGCCGTGGGCATGCCGCCGCTACCCTCCTCGACCGTCCAGCCGTCGTCACGTAGCAGCTTGACGTAGGCCGCGGCGGACCTGTACTCCCTGAACGCCGGCTCGGCGAGGCGCCATATCTCCATGTGGAAATCCGAGAGCCACTGCCTGTTCTCATCGACGAAGCCCAGCGCAGCCTGCTTCTCTTTCTGTATCTTACTCAAAACAGCCACCATCAGAGAGTAGGGACTCAGTATATAGAATTTTTACTAGCGCCGGGGCCCCCTCACCCAAAGCTTATTTTAGTATCAGCAGGAAAAATAGACAATCAACAGGTGAACGAGAATGGTAACAGTAACCTTCGTGAAGATAGGATACATCGGGACGACCATCATCATCGAGGCCCTCCTCGACGAGAGATCAGCCAGGAAGGACATCAAGATGAGGGTGGTCTCCTGCGCCGTCAGCATGGACGCTGAGGACTCGGAAGAGGTGGCACGGATCGCCGCAGGGATCGACAGCGAACTATACGTCGTGATATCCCCCAACGCCGCCCTCAAGGGACCCAAGGCCGCGAGGGACATCCTCGCCGAGACCGGGAAACCCATAATAGTGGTCTCGGACGCGCCCTCCCGGAAGGCCCTGAAGGAGCTGCCCGAGGGCATGGGGTACTTCGTCATCTACGGCGACCCCATGATCAGCGCCAAGAGCGCCTACCTCGACCCCGTGGAGATGGCG
>CAZEMD010000040.1:0-10651 GCA_964513225.1 uncultured Candidatus Bathyarchaeia archaeon
ACGAGAGGAAGGTGCTCCAGGCGCTGAGCGGCAGGGGCACCGCGACCACAGAGGAGCTGAGCCGGCTCACGGGGCTGGCTAGGGACGCCGTGGAGAAGGCGTCAGACTGGGCCGCGACGAAGGGCGTAGTCTCGTTTAGGGAGGAGGTCTCACAGTTCTTTACCCTCACAGACGAGGGGAGAGGCTACGCAGAGAAAGGCCTACCGGAGCAGAACCTGAGGAAGCTGCTGGTCCACGGCCCCCAGGAGATAGCGAAGCTCAAGCAGACGTTCAAGAACCTGAACATAGCGTTGGCTTGGATACGGCGTAACGGGTGGGCAGACATCGGGGACGGGGTCATCCAGCTCACCGAGGAAGGTAAGAAGGTCGGTGACTCCATCGAGGAGCGACTCCTGAGGGCCTTAGACGAGACGTCGCTCCAGAGCTTAGAGGCGGTCACCGAGGAAGACGAGGCGCTGCTGGAGCAGCTGGTTAAGCGGAAGCTGGTCAACAAGCGTGAGGAGATGACGCGTTTCGTCGCCATCACGGATTTCGGCAGACAGGTTGTCCCGGAGCTGGAGAAGGCGGAGAAGGTGAAGGTGATCACCCAGCTGACTCCGGAGATGCTGGCGAACGGGTTGTGGAAGGGGGCCTCGTTCCAGAGGTACGACGTGACGCTCCCCGTGCCCAGCCTCAGCCCCGGTAAGCGCCATTTCATCAGCCAGGTCATCGACTACATACGCCGGTTCTGGGTGGAGCTGGGCTTCAAGGAGATGAAGGGCGAGTACCTGGAGCTCAGCTTCTGGAACTTCGACGCCCTCTACCAGCCCCAGGATCACCCCGCCAGAGACCTCGCCGACACGTTCTACATGAAAACGCCGTACAGCGGCCACCTGCCCGACATGGAGATGGTGGAGCGGGTGAAGGAGACCCACGAGAACGGTTGGACCACAGGCAGCCTCGGGTGGCAGTACATGTGGGACCCGGAGGTCGCCGCCCGTAACTGCCTCAGGACCCATACCACCAGCCTCAGCGTCAAACAGATAGCCAAGCTCACGCCGGACGACCTTCCAGCCAAGTTCTTCAGTTGCGGCAGGGTGTTCAGGAACGAGACCATCGACTGGAACCACCTCGCTGAGTTCTACCAGACCGACGGCATCGTCATCGGCGAGGGGGTGACTTTCCGCGACATGAAAGGATACTTGAAAGCCTACATGGAGGGGCTGGGCGTGGAGAGGTTCAGGTTCCGGCCAGGCTACTTTCCATACACCGAGATGAGCATGGAGGCCGAGGTCTGGACAGAGGAACGCGGCGAGTGGATGGAGCTATTCGGCGCAGGCATGTTCAGGCCCGAGGTTGTGAAGCCTCTCATAGGCATCGACGTCCCTGTGCTTGCCTGGGGCCCAGGCTTCGACAGGCTCGTCATGCAGAGCTACAAGGTGAACAACATCAAGGAGCTGTACACAAACGACATCGGCCTGCTGAGGCGGGCCAGGCTGTGGACGGAGTGAGATGATATGCCGGTAATAGAGGTAAACATTGAGGACCTAAGGGAGCTGCTGGGCAGGGACGTCACGGTCGAGGAGCTGCAGGACAGGCTGCCCATGATGGGCACAAGCTGGGAGGGAGTCACCGAGGACGGGTTCCACCTGGAGGTGTTCCCCAACAGGCCTGACCTCCTCAGCATCGAGGGTCTAGCCAGGGCTTACGTGAGCTGGACGGGGGCCCAGACTGGGCTGAGAAGCTACCCGGTGAAGAAGTCAGACTACAAGGTAGTCGTCGACGAGAAGACCCAGAAGGTTCGACCATGGTTCGTGACCGCCGTGGTCAAGAACGTCGAGTTCGACGATCCCCTCATCAGGAGCATCATCCAGATGCAGGAGAAGCTCCACGTCACCCACGGCAGGAGGCGCCGGAAGGTGGCCATCGGCCTTCACAGCTTGGAGCCCATCGAGTTCCCAGTCACGTACACCACCAAGCCGCCGGAGTTCAAGTTCAGGCCCCTCGGGGAGAGGTTCGAGAAGGACCTCAACTGGATACTAGAAGAGATGAAGACAGGCAAAGAGTACGCATGGACCGTTGAGGGCTTCAAGGAGTACCCCATGATCCTCGACAGGAAAGGCATGGTGCTCTCGATGCCCCCCATAATCAACGGAGAGTACACGAGGATAGACGAGGCAACCACGGAGCTGTTCATCGACGTCACGGGCACAGACCTCAAGGCAATAACCGAGGTGCTTAACGTCATCTGCGTCACCCTTGCGGACAGGGGAGCCGAGATACACGAGGTCCACAACCACTACCCCGACGGCTCGGTGCTCACCACGCCCAACCTCGACCCATGGGTAATGGAGCTGGACAACGACTACGTCAACCGCACCCTAGGCGTCGAGTTCACACCCCAGATGTCAGCCCGCGAGCTTGAGAAGATGGGGCACGGGACCGAGATAGAAGGAGACATCATCAAGGTCCTGATACCAAGCTACAGGGCCGACATTATGCACCCCATAGACCTGGTGGAGGATGTCGCCATCGGCTACGACTACGACAACTTCGAGCCAGAGATACCGCCCATAAGCAGCGAGGCCGGGGAAGACCCCCTGGAGGTGTTCAGCAGGGGCCTAAGGAACTTCCTGGTGGGCCTGGGGCTGCTGGAGGTGGTCACATTCATGATGAGCAACAGGGAGAAGCTGTTCCAGAGGATGAGCCTACCCGAGGAGCCCATATGCGAGACGGACAACCCCAAGATGGAGGCCTACGACAGCCTCCGGAACAGGCTGCTGCCGAGCCTCATGGAGGTCCTGAGCACCAACAAGCACCACCCTTACCCACAGAACCTCTACGAGGTCGACGACGTGGTGGTGCTGGACCCGTCAACCGAGACGGGAGCCCGGTCGAGGCGCAGGCTGGCCGTGGCGCTGTGCCACTCCAGCGCAAGCTTCAGCGAGATAAAGGCGACCATGAACACCATACTGGAGAACCTGGAGCTTGACGCAAAGGTCACGGAGGAGGGATGGGAATGCTTCATCGAGGGCAGAAGATACACCGCCACGCTAGGGGGAGAGCCTCTCTGCTGGGCCGGGGAGGTGAAGCCCGAGGTGCTGGAGAACTGGGAGCTGGAGATGCCCGTCGCGGCCCTGGAGATGGATGTCGACGCCCTCTTCAAGAACATAAATCCCCAGAAATAATCAGTCTCACAGTATTCTTTTATCCTAAAACTTATTGATCCTCTACCCTCTCTCCTAGGCCGGATAACATTTTCATAAGGTAGTATTTAATGGATGTCTACTCGATCCAGAGGTCTCTGTCCCGGTCTTTCCAGACCTCTACGCTCATGGCCGTGTGATCGAAAAGGTCCATGTGGTACGGGTCGACCTTCTTGTACTCGGCGTAGGGCCCCTCGTATTCGCCCCTCCGTTCCTTATACTCCTCGAAGGCAGCCAGGCTCTCGTACTCCCACACCATGATGTGACGGTCTGTGTCCTCGGCCGCGATATACTTCACGAAATACCTGAGGCTCTTCCACTCAGGGAAGAACTCCTTGTGCTCGCCCACCCACTTCATCCATGTCCGGAGGGCCTGCTCGTGGTCTTTTTCCTTCCCTGGCTTCACCTTCCAGGTCTCTACCTCAAATATAGGCATGGTATGGAGTCCTCTGAGCCCTATATATTATTTAGAGCCCTTTAACGCAGTCTCCAGGACGTTCTCGATGAAACCCGTCTTGGACTCGGTGTAGATCTCCCGCTTGTCTGCGTACTTTTCAACGAGTCTTTTCTTCAGCTCGTAGTATTCCATGGCTGTCTCTGGGTGAGCCCTGAGGTAGTCCCTGAACAGGATGTGTCTCTTCAAGAAATCGCTGCCGTGCCTCATGAGGTGCAGGTGGAACCCCGGGCTGTGGGGCCCCTTTCCGAGGCAGTGGTACCAGTCTTCGTTCGACGGCTCCGGCGTCACGTCGGTGTATTCTATGGCTGCCAGCGCTGGGAGGCAGCGGTCCGCGTCCTCCTCGCCGTCCAAACCGGCGATTATGTCGATTATCGGCTTGGCGCCGAGGCCGGGCACGGATGTGCTGCCGACGTGATGGATGGATCTCACGTGCTCGCCGACGACGCCTATGATGAGTCTCTTCTCCTCCTCGTAGACGCGAGACCACTCTGGGTCGTACTCTACGACGGTTATCCGGCCGGGCATACTTTAGCCTCGACGTTCATCCTCTACATATTATATAAGAAGTTAACCATTACCCGAAGCATGGAGGACAGCCCCGGTTTCCCGCCCAAACTGGCGCTGCTCATAAGCATCATCGCCGTCTCGACGGCCTCTATACTCATCAGGATGAGCGACAGCCCTCCCCTGGCCATAGCGACTTACAGACTGGTTTTCTCTACGATACTCCTGCTGCCTTTCTTCTTCCAGTTCGACGGGCTAGGGAAGATGCGAAGACTGGGCGCGAAAGGGGTAGCCGGTCTCATGGGCATAGGTGTGGTTCTTGCCATCCACTTTGCCTCGTGGATAACCAGTCTCAGCTTCACGACGGTCGCCAGCAGCGTAATATTCGTGCACATAGACCCCATATTCGTGGCGATAGTCAGCCACTTCCTCCTCAAGGAGAAGGTCACCAGAAGGATGGTGGCAGGCATAGCCGTCGCCTTCATCGGGACCACATTGATAGCGGTGGGAGACGCGGGCGTCGGGGAGCTCAACCTCTACGGCGACCTGCTGGCGCTGGTGGGCGGGGTGATGCTCGGCATCTACATCCTCGGCGGCAGGGTGGTCAGGAGAAGCCTCGACCTGACTTCTTACGTTACGCCGGTGTACGCCACCTCCTCTCTGGTACTGGTTCTTATGTCCCTGTTCAGCGGCGTCCCCCTCACGGGCTACCCCTTGGACGAGTACGTGCTGTTCTTCGCCATCGCCTTGGTTCCCATGATCTTCGGTCACACGGTGTATAACTGGGCGCTGAGGTACGTTTCTGCGCCCCTGGTCTCCATGAGCCTCCTCGGCGAGCCTGTGGGAGCCTCCATCTTGGCTCTCCTGTTTCTTGACGAGGTGCCCAGCTTCATGGTGATCCTCGGCGGCGTGGTGACTCTGGCTGGCATTTTATTGTGCGCCTACAGGCCGGAGTAGCCACAGAAAAATGAATATTTAGTTAGATTTCGTTGTTTTCTCATTAAATCTATGCGATTATATTGTTCTCCCCAGAAGCTTTAAAGACCTACAGCCTGGTTTAAACCAACCAGACTGGTAACTATATTCGTTTGATGTGTGAGCCCGGTTGGACGCAAACGTTGTCGTGATCCTAATATCCCTGGCCCTTTTCCTCGCGTACATAAGCGGCATAATCTACACGTACACGGGGGTACCCGACACCGTCTGGCTCATAGCGTTCGGGTACCTTTTCGGGCCCACCCTCCAACTGTTTAACCCGGCGGCACTCAGGCCCTCTACGCCGATCCTCGTGGTAATGGCCTTGAACCTGTTGATGTTCGAGGCAGGCCTCAGCGTGGACTTCAAGGCCTTCAAGGAGACCATGAAAAAGTCTACCTACCTCGGTTTAACCACATTCACCCTAACCACCCTCGGCATAGGCTACCTGCTACACTACTCTGTGCCCTTCGTGTTCACGCTCTCCGAGGCACTTTTCTTCGGGGCCATGATAGCGGGTGCGAGCGCCTCGACGGTCCTCGGGATAATCGGGAGCATCCAGAGGGTGAGGAAGGAGATAGGTGAGGCCAGGAGGCTCCTCGTTCTAGAGTCCATAGTCACGGACAGCCTCAGCGTCGTGACGGCCATGACGCTTCTCAGGTTCATCCAGACCCCCGGCGTGCCCCTGAACGACGCCATAAAGGACATCGTCTACGTGTTCACGGTCTCCGCCTTCATCGGGTTCGGGACCGGCGTCCTGTGGGTCCAACTCCTCGACCTCATCCGTAACAGGCCTTTCAACTACATCATGACCCTGGCCGTGCTGTTCATCTCTTACATCTTCAGCGAGGGCGTGGGTGGCCCAGGGGCGGGGGCCGTCGCCGCCCTATCCTTCGGTATAACGTTGACCAACTACCCGCTTCTCGCCCAGAGGTTCGGCCTCAGGGAGAACGTCAGGGTGGAGCGCAGGAGGCTCCGCTCGTTCCACGAGGAGATCACGTTCCTCGTTAAGTCTTTCCTCTTCATCTTCGTAGGCCTCGAGGTGCAGCTGTCGATAGAGTATCTCATCATGGGGCTCGCGTTGTCGGCAACCATCGGCTTGATGAGAATATTATCCGTCAACGTCGTGGGTGGGTTCATCGATTTGACGGACGACGAGGCAGCCGCTTCCAGGCTCGTGTTCAGCAACGGGCTCACCGCCCTAGTGATATCACAGCTGCCGCTGATGGTGGACTCGGCAACCGGCTCGTTCATGAACCCAGGCGTATTCACGAACCTCGCCGTCCCCATCGTCATAACCTCCAGCCTCTTCGGATCTCTGATAGGCCCGAGAATCATAAGACGCGCCGCGCCGCCACCGGAGCCTGAGCGCGAGGAGCCATCTAGTCAAACCTAAATCCTAGTTACCCATCCATATCCAACATGTCAGACAAGGTTTCGCTGAAGACGGGTGTTCAGGACGAGGTGGACGCAATTTTTCCGCGACTAAAGGAGCTCAAGGACGTTATCGGGCGTAACCCGGAGCTGGGGAGCGAGGAACACGAGTCCAGTAGACTCCTCGTGGAGGAGCTTCGACGCCACGGGTTCCAAGTAGAGTACCCCTTCTCCGAGATGGACACAGCCTTCAAGGCGGTATACAAAGGAAAGAAGGCCGGCCCGGTCGTCGCCATACTCTGTGAGTACGACGCCCTGCCCGGGGTCGGCCACGGATGCGGCCACAACATCATTGGGACGGCGGGCATAGGCGCCGGGATAGCGGTGAGCAGGTTTATGGATGAGTTACCGGGCGAGGTCTGGGTGATTGGAACCCCCGCGGAGGAGGGCCACGGCCCCTACGCCGGGGCGAAGGTCAGGATGGCCTCGGGAGGTGTCTTCGACCGCGTAGATGTCTCTTACATGATCCACCCCGCCACCGGCAAATCAATGGTTACGGCCAACTTCCTCTCCGTCAAGGGCATAGGCATAGAATTCAAGGGGAGGACGGCCCACGCGGCGGCGGACCCCCACAACGGCGTGAACGCGCTCAACGCCGCCATGATAACCTACATGTCGATACACGCCAACAGGCAGCAGCTAAGAAGGGACGCCAACGCTGTGATCCACGGCATCGTCACCGAGGGAGGCCTAGCCTCCAACGTCATCCCAGACAAGACCGTCCTGAGGTTCGGGGTCAGGAGCAGCGACGATGCGTACGTGCCGACGCTGGTGGAAACCGTGGTCAACTGCGCCAAGGGAGCCGCGTTGGCGACGGGCTGCGAGGTAGAATTCATGTTCTCGAACGGTCTCAAGTCCAACATCCACAACAAGCCATTGGAGGACCTCTTCCAGAGGGTCTTCGACGAGCTGGGAGTCGAGTACAGGGACCCATTGGAGGTGGCCACTATCCCGCCCGGCGGTAGCACAGACTTCGCTGACGTAACACACGTGGTGCCGGGAATCCACCCCATGATAGGTATCGGAGGTGAGGGCTACACCATGCACAGCGCCGATTTCGCGGGGCACACATTGACACCAGAGGGAGACAAAGGCCTCGCGGTAGGGGCCAAGAGCATGGCCATGGCCACAGTCGAGATACTATCTGACCCAGACCTCCTCGCCGAGATAAAGGCCGAGTTCGAGAACGAAAGGGTCTGATCATCAACCTTTTCCTTGTAATGTCGTCATTATCATCTATTATGCTGAGAAGTAGTGTTTGGTTGGTTTATGGATTCTAGTTCTCCAGCCACTCTATGACCTCTGGGACGCTAACTAGCCTCTCGCCTGGGTGGACCACGGGGTTCTCCCGTATCGTGAACACGTATCCAGTCTGCGGCGACTTTACATGCTCGAAGATCTCGAAGTCACGAGGGCTGTAGATGAAACCGACCTCGTCACCTTCGTTAACCGTGTCCCCGAGGCCCACCGACGGTATGAATACGCCTCCTTTATCGCAGTGGGCTACGTATTCCTTGGGGTCGGCTCTCCACTTGAGCTTGACTTGTCTCTCTGGCAGCTCAACTTTTCCTTCGATGATCCCCAGGTCCTTCATGATGTTCTTGACGCCGCGGTAGGCTATCTTCACCGCCTCCTCGTCGAAGTGGGCGTGGCCACCGAGCTCAGGCACTATCGCCGGAACTCCCTTATCCACGCAGGACGCCCTCAGGGTCTTACGGCCGCCGTACGCCTCCGTCTCCACGTACAGTATGGGTGCCCCGAACAGCCTGGCCATCTCCTCGGAGCGCCGGGCCGTCTCGCTGGGCGCCTCCTCGGATACGCCGTCGGCCTCGTAGAAGACCCAGACCGGGCAGTACCTGCTCGCGGTGTGCAGGTCCACCACCTCGTCTGCGTGGCTCACCAGCTCTGTCCATATCCTGTAAGCCATACGCTCCGTTAGGCTCCCCTCTGGGTCCCCAGGCCACACCCGGTTCATCCCTCCAGGCTTGGGGTCGAACATCGTCGCCCTCGTCTTCTCCCTGAATGCTAGAGGATTGGGTAGACAGTAGATCAAAGTCCCTCTCATCTCACGGGGATCAAGCTCGGCCATCAGCCGCCTCAACGCGTCTAGGCCCATTATCTCTGAGCCGTGCTGAGCCACCTGGACGTAGAGAGTCTTCCCGGGCCTCTTCCCGTGAAGCACCATGAAGGGTATCTCCAACGACTGTCCGTCCGCCCAGAAATCTGGGAGGGCTATCACACTTTGAGCCTTCTCGCCGGGCTTCACCGTCAGCCCGGCCACCGTAACCGGTTCGCTCATATCGAATCGTTGAGAATTATTCCTCACCGTATTAGAGCTTTCTCAGATGGGACGCCAGTGGATGCTCTTGGACGTGGTGTACTTCTGTTTAACCGGGAGGCCGATGCCTATGCTCATGATCTCCGGTACGATTTGGTTCCTGAACCTGTCACTTGGCTGCCCGGGGACTATCCCCTTACACTCCGGGTCCAAGTATAGATAGTATTTTTTCCCCTTGAATCGTATTCCGGCGTTGTCGCCTCTCTTGTACACCGGTTTCTTATGTATCCTGAAGGGGAAGAGTCTACAGGCTGTGGGTTTTGTGCCTTGAAGCGTGCATATCCAGCGATCCATGAGGGGCTTCTGGAAGATGCAGCGGCCGTTGCTCTGGTTCTTGAGGTAAGCCTTGCCCATCCCGTACTCAAGCACGCCTGGGCCGTAGACTGCGCTTACCTTGACCATCTCGTCCATCTTGAGGGGTACACGGTATCCTACGCAGCAGTTGCCGCAGGCTACGCACGCCCAGCTATGCACCTCGGTCCACGGGATCAGTGAACTACCCCTCATGGTGGTCGCTACCGTAAAGGTATGGAAGCCTAAATATGTAACGCATCTATCGAATCCGAGCCGGGGTTCCGTTGCTCAGTTCTTCTTCTTTTTCTCGGCTTCCTCTAGGCCGTATAGCAGCGGGTAGATGTCGTAGTGTTGCTTGATCAACCTGTAAGTGAATCGACCGAACCAGTAGAAGACGCCCAGTGAGAAAATGATGATCAATATGCTAACTACGTCGATCATTTCCATCTATGGTCGCTACAAGCTGGGGCGGGGCGATAAATAACGGTTCCTAAAAGTCTTCGAGGGCGGCGGCCATGACCCAGGCGTCCTCCCCGTCCATGTAGTAGCCGTAGTTCCTCTTCACCTTCTTGAACCCGAGCACGTCGTATAGGCCGATGGCCGCCTCGTTGCTTATCCTGACCTCCAGGTACCCCTCTGACGTGCCGTAGACGTCCCTGCCTTTTCGCATCGCCTGCAAGATGAGCTCCCTGCCGATGCCTCTCCTCCTGTAGCGCTCCATAACGGCGATGGATACTATGTGGCATAGACGCGAGGGGGTTAGCTTGCCTATCTTCGACCACCCTCTCTCGATGCGGCACATGATGTATCCCTGCACCGTGCCGTCGGCTTCGGCGACCCTGAAGGTCTCGGGGTACCTCTGGTACAGGTCCTTGTAGAAGTAGCTGCTGTAGTTCTCCGGTAGACAAGCCGAGTTGATATGCATCACGCGTTCAAGGTCCTTGAGGTCGAACGCCCTAACCTTGAATCCCGGATCGCCCAAATTTATCCAATGAAGGTGACCATTACCACTTTTAAAGAGATCGCATAACAGGCTCAGAGATGGTTTTTAGGAGCCCTGTACTAGATTACTTGGATGAGTGACCAGAGACCCGGCGTCGAGGGAGAGATGGACCCCCGTTACGTCGAGGCGGTCGGGAGAAACTTCGAAGTAGTGAAAGCCTACTGGGAGCGTTCGACCCCCACGTTCATAGTGAAGCCAAGGGGCACCGGGTTCAGGCAGAGCCTTTTGAAGCCAGCCTTCGAGGCTCTCGCTGACGAGCTGAGGCCCCTGGGGTACCTCCCGAAGGTTAGATGGATCGTCGACAGCTACCATGTATCAATACTGAAGAGGGAAATGTTCGAGGCAGAGGACTACAGGAGAAACCTGTTACTGTTCGTCGCCACCTTGGCCACGGTTTTTCTAGATGGCTATATCAGGAGCAGGAACCCCGTGCTCACCGAGGCGCTCATGAAGGGCACCCC
>CAZEMD010000041.1:0-10561 GCA_964513225.1 uncultured Candidatus Bathyarchaeia archaeon
TGACGATATATAGACAAGTGTTTTCAACCCCGTGAAACGAGTACTATTCGTGATTAGATGGGAGTGAAGTCTCTCAAGATAACGACTCTCGCCGACAACCTCGTGCTGCAGGCGGGCCTCCACGGCCAGTGGGGCCTCTCGTACCTCCTGGAGATGGTGGACGAGAGAGGCGACCAGAGGAAGGTGGTTTTCGACACCGGCAACGACAGGGAGCCCCTGCTCCACAACATAAAGGAGCTGGAGGTGGACCTTGGCGACGTTGACGCCGTGGTGCTGAGCCACGGCCACGGCGACCACACCGTCGCCACCGTTGAGGTGGTGGAGGCCGCCGGCGGATGCCCCGTCTACGCCCACCCCCACTGCTTCCTGCCCCGCTTCTACGAGGACAGGCACGGCAAAAGGATCAGGGGCGGCGTCCCCGAGGGCCAGGGCATAGAAGAGATCGAGGCCGCCGGCGGAGAACTCGTCCTCAGCGACGAACCCCAGGAGGTGGTGCCCGGGCTCTGGACCACCGGCCAGGTGCCACGGGTGAACGACTTCGAGATGGTCTCGCCGCCCACCAGCGGAGGCAGGAGGATAATCGTGGTGGACGGAGAGGAGATAGACGACCAGATACTCTGCGACCAGGCGCTCTGGACGGAAGTGGACGGCGTCGGGCCCTGGCTGATAACCGGGTGCGCCCACTCCGGCCCCGTGAACACCGGGCTCCGCGCCATGGAGCTGGGCGGCTTCAAAGGCCTCCACGGCCTCATCGGCGGCACCCACCTGGTGGGCCGCGACGACGCCTACATAAACCGGACCATAGAGGAGCTGCGCAGGTTCGATCTCAGCTTCCTGAGCCCATGCCACTGCACAGGCTTCAAGGCCATGGCCAAGCTATACCAAGCGTTCCCCGACACCTTCGTGGTGAACTACTGCGGCAGGGTGTTCGAGGCAGGCAGAGAGCCGCGGCGCAGGCTCGTCTAGCTACCACGGGTGCTCCTTGAGCCCCAGAAGCCAAGCCACGTAGTTCACGGCGTAGTGTATGGGCACCGTCAACACCAAGATGACGGCCACGTCGGCCAAAGAGACCCGCTGGACCGGGTAGCTCAGCAGCACGGCGAAGGTTATGAAGTCCAGCTGATCCACCAGCGGCATGCTCTCCCCTGGCCTCAGGTTCCAGCGGCGCTTGAAGAAGCTGGCCACTATGTCGCCTGCCACGGCGCCGACGGACTGGAGGGCGCCGCCCAGGGGGTTCCCCTGCAGGACGCCGACCACGGCGCCGACGACGAAGCCGAGTAACGTCCCCTTGACCGTCTTGTGGCTACCCAGGAAGGGCTTGCCGTCGAGCCACTTCCTGCCGCCGTCCAGGGGCTCGCCGCCGCCGAGGACCACGGGGCTGGCGTTGGCGAAGTAGGCGGGCAGATAGAGGTAGACCACAGATAGAACTGTCATTAGGCTCATGGCTGCGACGCTGACGCTCCTGTCTCGGTTATCCAGATGTTAATGGCGCTGGGGCTGGATAGAGGTTTCTCCAGGGTCGCCTGCCGCATGCCCTGCCAGGGCGTCTTCTCCAGCTTCAGTACGGTGGAGCTCCAGTAGCTGAGGAGCCGCGGCGCGACGGGCTCAATCTGCGAAGTATCCAACACGCTTCGAACCTGCCCAGTCAACAGGAAAGCCGCGCCGCTTCGACCCGCCATCTCCGAGATGTACCCAAGCTGGCGGTTAAGTTCTTTGTTGGCGCGGTACGTCCTCTCCTCGTCCACCGTCTCGACCCTGTAGAGCCCCGTGACGCTGTCGAGCACCACAAGGTCCATGGGGTCCAGCCCGGGTAGCTGCTCCAGGGTCTCGTCCTGCTCACGGAAGCTCAGGGGCGTGTGCAGGTGAAGCCGCCTCAGCAGCGCCTCCCCCCGGGGCTCGGCTATCTGGGTCAGCCTCCCCGTGTTGAGCTTGTTGTCCGAGTCTATGTACACGGCCTTCGCCGCCCTGTGCCCGGCGAGGTGATTCAGAGCCGTGGTGAGGCAGAGGGTGGTCTTACCAGTGGTGGCCTCGCCGTACACGAGGCTCACGGCGCCGCAGGGGAAGCCGCCGCCGAGAAGCCCGTCCAGGGGCTCCAGCCCCGTCCTCACCCTCCCCGTCCACCTGGTGATCATCTATGCCTCCTCCACGGTCGTCGATTCAAGGACCCGCGCCGCCTGCTCCCTGACGAGGGAGTCAACTTTCCGCCTTGTCACGGCCGTCGTCGCCCCCACACCGGTGACGGAGGCGGCGCCCGCCGCCTGCCCCACGAGCATCAACGCCGTGAGCTGTTTCGCCTCCAGGGCGCCGAGCCCACCCGGAGACACCCCGTCGTCCATGAGCGCCTTTATCATGCCCGCGCAGAGGGCGTCCCCGGCCCCCGTCGGGTCCACTTCGGTGACCCTGAACGCCGGCATATGGACGGTCACATGTCCCGTGGACGCATGGAGGCCTTGGGCGCCGTCGGACACTACGGCCAGTCTCACACCCCGCTCCACGAGCCCACCTAGGGCCTCCCGGGGCTCGTCGGCCCCCAGCATGTCCTTGGCCTCATGCAGGTTGCAGTGGAGCACGTCCACGCCGCCCAGCGCGTCCAGCAGGCATCCCCATCCACCCGTCGGCGGCACGACGTCCACAACGGTCAGCGAGCCCACGGCATGGGCTGCGCCCAGAACGTCTTCGAGCCTTGGATCGACGTACCTAAGCCCCCCCACGGTCCCCTGGTAGAACACAGACGGCCTCATGCTCCTGATATGCGCCTCGACGAGCCCGGGGTCCAGCAACGCGTTGGCCGCGAGCTCCGCGATGAACCTCCTGTCCTGGTTCCTCACTATCAGAGCAATGTTCTTGGCCGTGGCGGCGCCCTCGGCCACCTGGGCATGCACCTGCACGCCATGGTCCTCTAGGAGCGCTACGATGAGTTCCCCGAGGGGGTCGTCCCCCACGCAGCCCGTCGAGTGCACCGGGTCTTGCCCGAGCTGCACGAGGCCCAGCGCCACGTTGGCGGAGTGGCCCCCCGGCGACAGGTGGATGCCCTTGGGGGCGTACATGAGGCTCCCGGGCTCCCCGATCCCCGGCAGGTCGGGGACTATGAAGTCCGCCAGGTAGCTGCCGGAGCACAGGACGCTCATACGTATAAGCTGGACTCGCATCGGTTTTTGAGGTTTCCCTAATAAACGTAAACAGTATGGGTTGATGTTTCCCAGGCCTGTCCGGGGCTTCTATGGGCTAACCCATGGGGGGCTGGTCACCAGTCAGCGGCCCGTCGGTTTTACGTAGCCCAGTTCTTGGCTCTAGACGTCCTTGGGCAGCTCTTTGCCGCAGGTCGTGCAGTACAGCGAGTCGCTGGGGTTCTTGCCGCCGCACTGGGGACAGTACACGGGGGCTGATACCTTGATCTCCCTCTTCTTGGCCTTCTCGATTTCACCCTCTACCTCGTCGGCTACCCGCCGGAGGCCCTTCTTGGCTGCCTCGAAGGCTTCGTCCATGAGCTTGGCGGCGTTGCTCAGAGCCGTCTCCACGTCCCTCTCCCAGCCCGGTCGAGTGTATGGCGGCGTCTTGACGCCTGCCTCCTCCCCCGCCTCGGTTCTAAGCCCGCACCTGGGGCAGAAGTACGCCTCGTCGGAGATCTCGTCTCCGCAGCCTCTGCATTTCACCATGAGAACGGTATTACGCTAGCGATATAATTATGTTTTGGTCATCCTTCACCAGGCCTTCAACGATATCCTCGCGTCGTGGAGGATCGCCCAGACGTAGGAGGGGCCCCTCACCATGGAGGCGATCTCGCTTGGGCCTTTCACGGGCACCATGGGGAAGGCCTTCATGAAGTCGCGCTTAGACAGGCTGTAGCTGGTCCGGTTCAGCAGCAGCCTGTCCCCCTCGACACGGTAGGTGAACCTGATCCCCGTCTTGGTGAAGAAAGTCTCGCCCGCCCTCTTCCGTATACGCACCCAGACCTCCTCGAAAGACGGTTTACCGGCATATGACACATTAAATATTTCTAATATGTCACCATAAGTTTTACGATATAGACAGGTTTTCTCTGCAAATCAAAAAGGAGCTATCTGTTTAACCACGTAGGCTGTAACACCTTCCGTGCCCACCTTGGAGGTTACGGATTCACTCTCACACTAGATATCCGAGGTCTCTCAGGTACCGGCGTACCGCAGATTTCACGAAGTCCGGGATGCTGGTGTACCCGTGGTTGCCGCTCTCTATGACTTCCTCTATCTTCTTCGCCAGGCTCTCGGGGAGGTTCACAGTGTGGTACTTGTACTTCCTTTCAGGCATCCTATGCTTTTCTAAGCTTTTTCATTTAAAAAGCTTTATTTTTATAGGCAAATCCAATGATAGAGAACTAAAATAACTCGGGTTTCACGCGTCTCCAGCAGCCACATGTGTGAAACATCACCACATCTCTGATGTATAGAAAAAAAATTCTGTTATTTAGTTACCCTCACGGTGGCCGAGAGCCACGTCGAGGTCCCGGAACCAGAGGAACAGCTTCCTGTAACCCTCGTAAACTATGTCGCTCACGTGCTCGGGGGCAATATCGGAGAGGTAGAGCTCCTCGGTGACGTCCGAGACGGCGGCGGCGAGCCTGTCTCTCACGTAGTCGATTGCCTTAAACTCAAGCTCCATCGCTTTCCCCAAGTCTTCGCTTTCGGGGCCTTCGCCGCCCCAATATGCGTCCTTACCGTCCACCCCTCTCAGGTAGATCTCCTCCCCCCGGATGATCACGGCTGGCGCCCCGTGGCCCGTGTTTTGAAGCGTCTTCATGGATTCGACCTTCCTCCTGATCCTCACCGCCAGTCTCTCATAGTATTCGAGGTTGTAGTGGGCGAGATCGCCCAGTGGGAAGAGAACCACGGGGATGGGTGGATGGTGTGTGAGCTGGAAACAGATGACGTCGCCCACGCACGGCGACTCCATCATGGATATTATGCAGTCGAACTTCTTCGACAGTATGAGCCGCCTGAACGCCACCATGTTCGAGGCCTGTTCCACCCGGAAGCCGCGGTCACACCTCTCGAGGCATTGTTTCACAGGCATGGGGGTGTCTATGTCGATTAAAGCAATGATATCCACTCGGTTACCCATGCATCACACCCCCATGGGTTCTAATTATGAGTAAATGTATGAGTATAAAAAAATAGCCATGAATAGTGACGACGATTATTGTAATTTTATGTGGTTGTATTAAAATGAAGCATTTTTAATATTTAATATTGTATAAAGAAAAAGATACATATGGATACTGTCACGGGCCGTAGGGGGTATCCGCGTAGGGGTCGGCGACGTGGCCGTGGGTGGGCAGGTCGCGGAAGAGCATGTCCCATATGTCCTCCTCGGTGATGGTCTCCCGTTTGAGTATGGTCTCCAGGAAGGACTCCATGAACGGGTGGTGCATGAGCTCGTCCTCGTATATCATTATGAGCAGCTTCTGCACCCGCTCGTCCTCCACCTCCTCCATGAGCTGCCTGGAGGCGTCCAGCATCTCCTGCTCCTTCTCTATGTGGAGCCTGAGCCTCTTCTCCAGCTCCTCGTACTCCACGTCGGTTATGGACAGGCTTCTGCCCTCCACGATGTAGGCCGCGGCCTTGTAGAGGCCCGCGTGCTTCCGGGAGTCCACCATCACGGACCTGATGAGCTCCCTCACGACCTCGTTGCCGTAGCCCCTGTACTCGCGGTCTAGCTCCACGGCGTACTTCTCCTCAAGATCCGATAGCATCCTGAGCCGCTCTGCGACTGACATTACAATCAGGGTGCCAGTTGAAGCATGGATAATAAACGTTTACAGCTCGGGCGGCGGTTCTTCCTGTGGCTGGGGCTCGGGCCTAGATCTCGTGCTGTAGAGCCTGAGCTGGTTCACGAGGGTGGGCATGGTGAGGCCCTGGAACACGTTGGACCCCAGGACCAGCCCATAGGTTAGCGCGAACATGGTCTCCGTGTTGGGCAGGCCCAGGCCGGCTATGCCCAGGACCAGCACCACCGAGACTGCGCCCCTTAGCCCGCTCCACGTCATGCCGACGCGCCAGTTCTGGGGGATGCGTTTACTGCGGCGCCTCTCCAGGAACTCCGCCACGAGGCTCACCATGACGTACCTGAAAAGGACGCTGAAGAGGCTGAGGCCGAGTATGGGCAGCGCGAAGCCCATGAGTATGGTGGGCTCCAGGCTGACGCCTATGAAGATGAAGGCGAAGCTTGAGGCGAGGAGGCCCACGAACTCCCACATGACCTCCAGGCTCTCCTCGTCGTGCTCCGTTATGCCGCCGCTGCTCTTGCACCTGTAGTTCAGGAGCAGACCAGCCATGACGACGGCTATGACGCCGCTGGCGTGGAACTGCTCGGCAAGCCTGTAGACGCCGAAGGCCACTATGAAGGAGAGCAGGATCTCCACGAAGAGGTCGTCGGTCCAGCAGAAGATGAGGTGTACTATGAACCCGGCTATGTACCCGAGGAGGACGCCGCCTAGCACCTTCACCAGCGTTATCTGGAGGACCTCGAAGCTGGTTATGGCCCCCGCCTCGATGATTATGAGGAGTATGCTGTAGACCACTATGGCGACGCCGTCGTTGAAGAGGCTCTCCCCGGCCACTATGAGCTGGAAACGCCTGATGACCCCGAGCTGCTTGAAGGTCGATATGACCGAGACGGGGTCGGTTGGGGCCACGATTATCCCCAGCATGAACGACTCTATCCAGGTGAGGCCCAGTACGTAGTGGGTGTACAGCCCCACCGCGGCCACCATGAGCGCGGTGCCCACCACCGCGTAGAAGAGTATGATGTCGCTGTCGTCTATGAGGCCCTCTATGTCCAGGGTGAGGGTCTCGTTGAAGAGGATGGGCGGCAGGAGTATGGTGAGGAATATCTCGGGTGAGAGCTCGGGGAGGGTGAGCCTGGGCACCCAGGTCGCCAGCAGCCCCGCGAATATGAACGCGATGGTGGCGGGGACGTTGACTTGCCGGGCCACGAGGGATATGACCACGACCAGTATGAGGATATTGTATATCGCGTCAAACTGACCTAGCCCCGCAGCCATGGGTGTTCAGTCTTCATGAAGACACCGAAAATAAAAGCTATACGACGTATAGTTCTATGTTTAAGAGCCACTCAGCGAGAAAGCCTCGAAAAATGAGTGAAAATACATATCAAGCGGTATTATCGCGGTGTACAGGGCTGCTCAACCGTTTAACGGGCTTCTAGTATCAGAGAGCATCGGAGAAGGGACTATATAGGAGGGACCCCCGGTTTTCATGCTTTTTAGACGCAGAGAAGCCGTTTCCGCCACCCGTTTTCGTCCGCCGTAGACGGGGCCCGTGTCGAGACGGGGCGGCTACTTGGCGGGGAAACCGTCTTATAAACACGCACCGAATTGGTTTCATGATGTTCAACCATACGAGGGTCAGGCTTGTGAGGGGCGACATCACCCGCCAGGAGACCGACGCCGTGGTGAACGCCGCGAACAGCAGCCTCATGGGCGGCGGAGGGGTGGACGGAGCCATCCACAGGGCCGGCGGCCCGGCCATCCTCTCCGAGTGCATGGAGGTGAGGAGGACCAGGTACCCCGACGGGCTTCCCACCGGCGAGGCTGTGATAACCGGAGGCGGCAGCCTCAGGGCGCGGCACGTCATCCACACGGTGGGCCCGGTGTGGAGGAGCGGGGGCAGCGAGGAGGAGAGGCTGCTGGAGGCCGCGTACAGGAACTCGCTCAGGGTGGCCGTGGAGAACGGGTTGAGGTCGGTGGCGTTCCCGTCCATAAGCACCGGCGCCTACGGGTACCCCGTGGAGAAGGCGGCGAGGACGGCGCTCAAGACGGTGAAGGCGTTCATCGAGACGAACCCGTCCCTGGACGAGGTGGTGTTCGTGCTGTATAGCGAGCGGGACTACGAGGTATACGGCAGGGCCCTGGCCGCGTTATAGCTGGGTTTATATCCGGCGCGGGGTCATTGGTGTAAACTCCGGGGTGAATGGTCTGGGAGAGAGGAAGCTGAGTGGCCCCATATTGACGCTGGGCGCCGTGCAGCTCATAGAGTCGCTGGCCATCGCACTGCCCATATCGTTCTTCCCCAGCTACGTCTTGGAGCTGGGCGCCACGGTTGCCAGCGTGGGGCTTTTCACTAGCAGCTTCATGATCGCCCACGCGGTGATGAGCCCCAAGATGGGGAGCCTCACGGACAGGTACGGCAGGAAGAGGCTCATGATGGTGGGCGTCGGCGCGGACGTGGTGCTGGGGGTGCTCACGGGGCTGGTGCCCAGCTGGGAGTGGCTCCTCGCCATAAGGGTGCTAAACGGGGCGGTGTCCAGCGCGGCCATGCTGGCCTCGGAGACCCTTCTAATCGATATGGTGAGCCCCCTGAGGAGGGGTGAGGCGGCCGGGTATATCATGTCGATGAGCATGGTGGGCCGGAACCTGGGGCCCATGCTTGGCGGCGGCATACAGTGGCTCGCCCTGGGCAGCGGGTTCAGCCTGCTAATGAGCTACAGGATACCCTACTTCGTGGACTCGCTGCTAGCGCTGGTAGCCTTGATAATGATCTATGTGCTGATAGAGGAGCCTGAGCGGAGGAGCGCGCCGGGGAGGGGGGCGGGGCCGGGTGAGGCGCCCAAGGTTGTGTTGACGAGGCCGCTGAGGATACTGCTGGTGAACGGCTTCGTGAGCGGCATCGGCGTCGGGTTCATCATACCCATAATGGTGCTCTTCTACATGGACAGGTTCGGCATGGACCCCGTGGCCATAGGCACCATCATCAGCGTCAGCGGCTTCATCGGGCTCCTCGCCAGCTACGTCGCCGGCAGGTTCTCGGACAGGGTGGGCAGGAAGCCCCTCATAGGGCTGGGTAACTACGTGTCCAGGCTGGCCGGGCTGGCGCTGCCGTTCACCCGCAGCATCGCTGAGGCGGGGGTGGTGGTGAGCGTGAGGAGCCTTGGGTTCAACGTGAGCATGCCGGCGTTCAGGGCGCTCAGGGCGGACCTGGTGCCCCCCGAGGTGAGGGGCAGGATGTTCGGGCTCTTCGGGACGGCTTTCACGGCTGGCAGCGTCATAGGCCCCATACTGGGCACCTGGATATACGACACGTACAGGTTAACCACGTTCCATGTGCTGGGGTTGGCGGTGCCGGGGTACGGCATCCCGTTCATAATCAACTCGGCGCTGGGGTTGCTCACGACTACCATGATAATGCTGTTGATCAGTGAGCCCACCGACGAGACCCGGGCGCCGCAGTTCAGCGAGGCGCATCACGGCTAGCGGCCATGTCGGCTTTGAACCGGGCGATCTCCATGCTGTGCGTGAACAGCGTGGGCTAGAGCTGTATGACCTGGTCCATCTTTGAGCCGAGGCGCGTCATGAGGGTCTTCTCGCGGCGTGGGACGCCTGTGCCCAGGTCGTCGCCTTGCCCGGGGCCCATGCGGCCGGTGAGTATGACGGTTTCCACTTCTCTCACGGCGTCCCAGAGGGTCTGCAGGGTGCCTCTCTGCAGGTGGATGTGGACGTCGTTTATGAACAGGGTGTCCGTGGAGCCGTTGAACTGGTCCAGCAGGGCCTCCGTTATGCTGCGGTTGTACTCGGCGAGCCTGACCAGGTCCTCGGGGGTCTCGGCGGTGACGGTGGGGGCCTTCATGAGCTTGCTGCTCAGCACCCTGACCAGTGGGTGGTGGCCGTCGTACAAGCGGCCGCCGGCGTCGGCTCCGTCGGGGGTGCGGAGCGAGGGAGAGAAGTCGATGACCGTGATGAGCCCCTCCGCCGCCTCTAAGGCTTCCTCTAGGAGCCTTCTGGCGTACCCGTTTCTGGCCGAGGCCGGGCCCCCGGTGATGAGGGTCTTCCTGCCTTTCAGGTCGGTGTAGGAGTACTCCATTCTATTGCACCGTGAGTGTTGGAAGCGCCTCCATGCCCCCCATGTTCAGCGTCGCGGCGCATTTAAGAATTAATCCCCGGAGGCCGTTGACGGCGCCTGAACGAGGCGTATAGGCTGGCCAACACGTAGGAGGCTGTACCCGCGACGATGAGCACCGCGTAGAGGACGCCTAACGTGGCCCCCACGGCCAGCGCCCCGCCCAGGTCCAAGGGTTCCGTCACGGATAAGGCCAAGTATAGCCGCCCGGTGGCCTGGAGTACGCCGAAGACGACGGGTAGGCCGATGAGGGAGACGAGGAACGCGCCCCAGTTCCTGTCGAGGCGCCTGTGTAAGAGTCTGTTGGCGTGGTAACCGGCTAGGACGGGGACTATGATGAAGTGGAGCGGCGTACCCGCAGCGAGGAAGCCGGTGACGGCGGCGAAGGCCGCCCCCTTGAGGCGTTTCTCCCTCGCGTAGACGGTTGCCCCGGCGGCGAGCCCGGCTAAGACGCCCAGGGCCAGTATCTGGTTCGCTGCCATGTACCCGGGTTGGCTCCCAGAATTTATAGCTGTTCGGGGTCACTCTGACGTGTGACAGAGCAGAGCCTCCACAACCAGCTGAAGACTTGGTACGCGGGTGAGGGTGCGGAGGAGGAGGCCACGGTGGACGGCTACGTGGTGGACGTGGTCAGGGACGGCCTGCTCATAGAGGTGCAGACGGGCAACTTC
>CAZEMD010000042.1:0-10530 GCA_964513225.1 uncultured Candidatus Bathyarchaeia archaeon
TGGGCCCCATGGGCGTCAACATCATGGCCATCGTCAACAAGATCAACGAGGAGACGGCTGAGTACGACGGGCTGCCGGTTCCCGTGGACGTTGTGATCGACACCGACACGAGGGAGTTCTCGGTCAAGGTGGGCATGCTAACAACCTTCGCGCTGATAAGCCAGGCCACCGGCATCGAGAAGGGGTCGGGGGAGCCAAACACCAGCTACGCCGCCGACCTCAGCTTCGACCAGCTCATAAACATCGCTAAAAAGAAACGGGAAGGAATATACGCGGCCAACCTGAAGAAGGCCGTCCGCGAGGTGCTGGGCACGTGCCAGAGCGCGGGCGTCACCGTCGAAGGCCGCCACGCCAAGGAGGTTCAGGACGCCATCCATGCCGGCATGTACGACGAGCAGCTGGCGCAGGCCGAATAAACCTTTATAACCTATCTCTGGTGAGATTGAGAGGAACCATAAATGTCGCTCCCAAGGAAACAGATACTTGAAGCAGTAGAGAAGGCGAGGGAGGCAGCCCCTGCTCGCAACTTCGAGCAGAGCTTCGACCTCGCCGTGAACCTCAGGGAGCTCGACATGAACAGGCCCGACAACAGGGTAAACATCCGGGTCCAGCTCCCCAACGGGGTGGGCGCCCGGAAGGTGCTCGTCTTCGCCTCGGGCGACCTCGCGCTGAGAGCAAGAAGGGCAGGGGCTGACGCCGTGATAGAGCCCGCTGAACTTGATCAGCTCGCGACGGACAAGAAGGCAGCCAAGAAAGCCTTGAAGGACTATGACACGTTCGTCGCTGAGGCGCCCATGATGCCGACGGTGGGTCGCGTCGCGGGACCCATACTGGGCCCCAAAGGGAAGATGCCGACCCCCGTGCCGCCGCAGGCGCCCATAGACGACATAATCGAGCGGGAGCGCAGCACCGTCGTGCTGCGCAGCAGGGACAAGCCTTCTGTTCACTGCATTGTCGGGAAGGAGGAGATGAGCGACGAGGAGGTCGCCCAGAACATCGAGGCAGTGATGACCAACCTCACCCGAGCGACGAAGCGTGGCTTCGGTAACGTGAGGAACGTGTTCCTGAAGCTGACCATGGGCGAGTCCGTCAAGGTGTACTGACCATGAGCAGCCACATTCCATCCGAGAAGATCGAGACGGTTCAGGAGGCCGTCGAGCTACTGAAGGAGTACGACGTCATCGCCGCCGCCGACCTGAACAAGGTCTCCAGCGCCATGCTTCAGGACATGAGGAGGCAGCTCCGGGGACGCCTCCGCTTCAAGGTCCTCAAGAACACCCTCATGAGGATAAGCATGGAGGAGGCCGGGAAGGAGGGCTATGACGAGTTCATAAAGCAGGCCGCCGGCCCCAACGTATTCATGTTCACCAACGGAAACCCCTTCAGGGTAGCCATGGAGCTGGACGCTAACAAGGTCAGTGTCTTCGCCAAGGCCGGGGACATCGCGATGGACGACATCGCCCTCAGCGCCGGTAACACGGGTCTCAGCCCCGGCCCCCTCATAGGCAAGTTCGGCGTCCTCGGTGTGAGGACCCGGATCGAGGCCGGTAACATCTGGGTGGTGCAGGACACCACCGTGTGCAGGGCGGGTGAACCCATAAACGAGGAATTGGTGGACCTGCTTCAGCGCATGGGCATACGGGTATCGGAGATGGGGCTCCGGGTGAAGACGGTCTATGAGAGGGGCGACGTCATCCCAGGCGACGCGTTGATACTAGACCTGGATGACTATCGTAGCAGGCTGGAGCAGGCCATAGGCGGGGCGTTGAAGGTGGCGGTGGAGGCGGCGTACTACACGCCGGCGACCGTGCCCACGATCCTGGCGAAGGCTTTCCAGCAGGCGCGCTCAGTGGCGCTGGAGTCCGAGTGGCCCACGAAAGACACCATCGAGGTGTTGATAGCGAAGGCGCACTCCCAGGCCCGTTCTCTAGCCAGCAAGGTAGGCAAAGAGATGGCCAACCAGTAGGCCACACATTTTTCACTGTGTTCATCGACCGATATACCAGTGTATGGCATGTCTGAGCCCGATCCGTTGAGAAGGTACAGGGAGAAGAGAGACTTCACTGGGACGCCTGAGCCGTCCCCCGAGGGGAAGGAGGGAGGCGGGGACCCTATATTCGTTGTACAGAAGCACGACGCCAGCAACCTCCACTACGATCTGCGCATAGAGTCCGGCGGCGTGTTGAAGTCTTGGGCGGTGCCTAAGGGGCCCTCGATGGACCCCAAGGTGCGGAGGCTCGCCGTCCCCACGGAGGACCACCCCATGGCGTACGCCGGCTTCGAGGGGGTGATCCCTGAGGGGCACTACGGGGCAGGCACCGTGATAGTCTGGGACCGAGGCACGTACCGTAACACCAAGGGCGAGGACGCCTCGACCGAGAATAACCTCAAGGAGGGCCACGCCACGCTTTGGCTGGAGGGAGAGAAGCTCAAAGGGAGATTCGCCCTCATCAGGACCGGCGGCGGCGATAAGCCGCGTTGGCTCTTCTTCAAGATGAAGGGCGACGAGGCTAGGCCCGGCTCGGACGTCACGGAGGAGATGCCCGACTCGGTTGTGACGGGCCGCAGCCTGGAGGAGGTGGCGGAGCAGGAGGAGCCCGCCGACCTCAGCGACTTCGCCTAGCTTATAGCCGATACCACGGCAATATATCCATGAAGAGCGTAACGGTCGCTCAGTCCTCCGTCGAGGTTGGCGACCCCCACATCTGCAGCGACTCCAAAGACAGAAACAGCTTGGTCTATTCGATATACGAATCTCTTGTAGCTAGAGACGACTCAGGACGGTTCCGCCCATGTCTAGCAGTTCAATGGGCGGTGGAGTCTGACGGCCTGTCCTGGGTCTTCAGGCTTAGGGAAGGCGTCGAGTTCCACAACGGAGACACCCTGAAAGCCGATGACGTTGTGTCGAGCCTCAACAGGGTCGTGGACCCTAGCGTAGGAGGCGCCTACGGCACACAGGGGGTCTACGCCAGCTACATAGGCGACGCTAAGTTCACGGCGGATCGGAGAGACACCGTCAAGATAGTAACCGGGGAGCCCATCGCCGACCTCCTCGATCTTCTATGCGAGATGCCCATAGCTCCCGGCGACCAGCTTGACGGCCTCCCGAATGAGTACATAGGCACAGGCCCATGGCTGGCCGCCGAGAAAGGGCGAGACGAGGTGGCGCTTGAAAGGTTCAGGGACTACTGGGGGGAGGCGCCGTCGGCCGATGAGTCCAGTTGGCTGAGGATAGCAAAGCCCACGGAGAGGGCGCGGATGGTGGCGGATAGGGAGGCAGACATAGGCGCCCGCGTTGGCGTCGAGGGCCGGGAATCCCTCGAGGGACAGGGGGATATTAACGTCAGCGGTCTTGAAAGCGGCCTCTGCATCATACAGATGTTCAACGCCTCCGAGGGGGTATGCACCGATAAACGCGTTAGACAGGCCCTGAACTACGCCGTCGATAAGGAAGAGTTGATCCGGAACGTGAAGAAGGGGGCCGCCACACCGCTGAACGGTTACCTTACCCCCCACCACTTCGGCTACGACCCTGAGACAGAGCCCTACCCCTATGACCCCGGGAAGGCTAGGAGGCTGCTCTCCGAGGCAGGGCACAGGTCGGGCTTGAAGATAGTAATGGATGCCCCCACCTCCATGCCCGACGAGGCTCCCGCACTCGCGGAGCTGATGAAAAGGCAGTACGCCCTCGTAGGCGTAGAAGCCGATATCAGGCTCTACAGGGACAGGCCAGCGTACGCGGAGATGGTCAGATCCAAGAAGATACATGACACGTGCTGTTTCGACTCCAGCCCCCGCAGCACCTTCAGGGTTTTACGCGAGAAGCTTCACTCAGGCATCAAGGGACCGTGGTGGCAGGGGTACAGCAACCCACAGGTCGACCGGCTCATATCGGTGGCTCAGAGGACTTTCGGCGACGAGGCGAGGCAAAACGTATACAGGCAGATATATAGACTGGTTCGCGACGACGCTCCATGGGTGTTCCTTTATCGTCCGACGTTCTTCTGGGCCGTCGGGTCTTGGTGTAAATGGCGTCCGGGCAGTGAAGGTCTGATAAGAATATAGTTTGGAGGAACTCCCGCTCCCTGAGGGGCGAACCACGAGTGGTTTCGCCGTACCTCGTCTGGAGCGGGGGTCAGATATTCCTCGTCTGAACCTTTTACAGGCTCTATTATATGGTTGTGGGCTACGTTTCTCGATCAGTGATCCATTACTCGCCGTAGGGCTTGGTCAGGAACTCCAGTATCTCGATGACGTACCCCGAGGGGTCCCATGTCAGGAAGCCCTTCATGTGTATCTCGTCGCTCTCTCTGGGCGGGTGGTTGGTCCTGACGCCTCTCTCCGTCAGCATCCTGTGCCACGCCTCCGCATCCTCGACTATTATGGTGAGCATGACGGGTTTGTCTTCGGAGGGCTTCAGGTAGCCCTTCTCCGCGTCTACGAGGCCGACGTGGCTGTCCACGCCCAGCTTGAATATCTTCACCCAGTCCCTGTCCATGACCCGTCTGAGCCCCAGGGCGTCGCCGTAGAACCTGTCGGCTGCCTCGATATCCTCGTGGTAGGTGAAGGTTATCATGCCCTCTATGTCTTTCATCGCCTTCAAGGTGTAAACCTGTGGGGACGATGAAAACGTATTGGTATGAGCATAAGTCCCGAGGCCGAGATCGACCTCGCGGCTTCACTCTTGGTGTCAAAGGTTAGGTGTTGTTTGTGCCTTTGAACTGGCTCATGTAGAGGTTGTAGTAGAACCCCTTCCTCGCCAGGAGCTCGTCGTGGGTGCCGCGCTCTATGATCTCGCCGCCGTTTATCACCAGCACGTTGTCGGCGTTCCTGATGGTGCTCAGCCTGTGTGCGATGACGAAGCTCGTCCTCCCCTTCATCAGCCTCAGCAGCGCCTCCTGTATCTGGACCTCTGTCCGTGTGTCGACGCTGCTCGTGGCCTCGTCCAGCACTAGTATGGCCGGGTCTGCCACTATGGCCCTGGCGATGCTCAGCAGCTGCCGCTGCCCTTGGCTCAGGTTGCTTCCCTGCTCGCTCAGATGAGTGTCGTAGCCCTGGGGGAGCCGCCTGATGAAGCCGTCCGCGTTAGCCAGCTTCGCGGCCTCGATGCACTCCTCGTCCGTCGCGTCCAGCCTGCCGTAGCGTATGTTATCCATGACCGACCCGCTGAAGAGGAACACGTCCTGGAGGACTATGCCCAGCTGCCTGCGGAGGTCGTCCTTCTTCACCTGCTTGATGTTCATGCCGTCGATCTCTATGCTGCCGTCCTGTATGTCGTAGAACCGCGTCAACACGTTCACCATGGTCGTCTTGCCTGCCCCTGTGGGCCCGACCAGGGCGATGGTCCGCCCGGGCTCGGCCCTGAGGTCTATGTCCTTGAGCACCTTGACGCCGGGCACGTAGCTGAAGTCCACGTCCTTGAACTCGACGAGCCCCTCGAAGTCGTCTACGGAGACGGCTTCGGGGTCGTCCTTGAGCTCGGGCTCGGTGTCGATGATCTCGAATATGCGCTCGGCTCCGGCCAGGGCGCTCTGGATGCTGTTGTACAGGTTCGCGAAGTGGCGAAGCGGGTTGGCGAAGCTCCTGCTGTAGCCTATGAAGGCTGCGATGGTGCCCACGGTGGCCAGTCCTCTGAGGACCATCCAGCCTCCTACGCCGGCGACTATGGCTATGTTGGCGTTACTGAGTATGCCCATGAGCGGGGGCACCAGCATGGCGTAGGTCATGGCCTTGATGCCCATATCCTTGACGTCTGTGTTGGCCTTCATGAACTTCCTGTTCACTGTCTCCTGCTGGCCGAACGCTATCACCACCCGTTGGCCGGTGATGGTCTCCTGCATGACGCTGTTCAGCATCCCCATGTTCCTCTGTAGGTCCCTGAAGCTGCTGCGGGTCCTGCCGCTCACCACAGCGGTGAGCACCACCATGAACGGGAAAACCACGAGGCTCGCGAGGGCGAGCCAGACGTTGAGGGTGAACATCATCACCACGATGCCCACCAGCGTGATGGCGTTACGTATGAGCTCGGTGACGTTCTGGGCCAGCGCCGCCGCTATGGCGTCGACGTCGTTGGTCAGCCTGCTCATGAGGTCGCCCGCCGGCCTCTTGTCGAAGAAGCTCAGGCTCAGCGTCTGCATGTGCTCGAATAGCTCCTTGCGGAGCTTCTTGAGGCTCCCCTGGCTCACCGTTGCCATTATCCAGCCAGCCACCACGGACATCACCGAGCTCGATATGTACGTCCCGGCGAGGAGGGTCATTATCCTCACTAGGCCCGCGGCGTCGCCCCCGATTATGTACTTGTCTATGGCCAGTCCCTGCAGGTACGGCCCCGCGAGCGATAACAGCGTGCTCACCACGGTGAACGCCGCCACCGCCATCACGTGCAGCCTGTACTCGCCGAGGTAGCCGAGGAGCCTGCCCAGGGTCCCGCGGACGTCCTTGGCCTTCTCTATGCTGCCCATACCACGGGGGCCTCGGTGCATCATCCCGCTGCGCTGGTTCCGTTCCTCTGAGTCTCTGCCTCTGGGCGCGTGGCCGCTCATTGAACAGCGCCTCCGTTGCCGAGCTGGCTGTCATATATCTCCCGGTAGATGGGGCTGGTCTCCATGAGCTGGCTGTGGTTGCCCTCCGCCGCGATCAACCCGTTGTCGAGCACCAGTATCTTGTCGGCTTTGAGCACTGTGCTGATGCGCTGGGCGATGACGAAGCTCGTGGTGTCCTTGAGCTGCTCCTCGAGAGCTGCCTCGATCTTTGTCTCGGTCTCCACGTCCACGGCGCTGGTGCTGTCGTCGAGTATCAGTATCGACGGCTTCATCAGCATCGCCCTTGCTATGGCGATGCGCTGCTTCTGGCCGCCGCTCAGGTTTACGCCGCGTTGACCCACCATGGTGTCGTAGCCGTCGGGGAACCCCGTGATGAAGTCGTGGGCCTGGGCCGCCTTGGCGGCTCTGATCACCTCCTCCTCAGTGGCGTCTGGCCTGCCGTACCTGATGTTCTCCCGGATGGTGCCGCTGAACAGGATTACGTCCTGAAGGCTTATGCCGATGCGGTTCCGCAGGGTCTTCATGTCCAGGTCGCGGACGTCGACGCCGTCGACGGTCACCCTGCCCGAGGTGGCGTCGTAGAAACGTGGGATGAGGTTTATGAGGCTCGACTTGCCTGAGCCTGTGCTTCCCAGTATGGCCACTGTCTCACCCGGCTCCGCCGTGAAGCTTATGTCGCGTAGCACGGGGTCGCCCCCGTCGTCGTGGTAGCTGAAGCCCACGTTCTCGAACACCACGCGTCCAGTGATATTCTCGGGGGCGAGGGCGCTGATTCTGTTCTGCACATCAGGCTCCGAGTCGAGCACCTGCATCACCCTGGCGGCCGAGGCGTTGGCGGCGGATATCTGGCCGGCCATCATCGCGAGCATGAGCACCGGGAACATGGTGCTGAATATGTAGTTGACGAAGGCCATGATCTGGCCCACGCTGGCCGTCCCCTCGAACACCTGTACGCCGCCGTAGTAGATGATGGCGACGGTGCCCAGGTTCATGAGCAACATTATTATCGGGAAGAACACGCTCATGAGCTGGGTCACCCTTAGCTGGGTGCCATATAGCTCCGCGTTAGCGGCCTCGAACCTCCCGTTCTCGTGGTCGCGGCGCGCAAACGCCTTCACCACCCTTATGCCTGTGAGGTTCTCCTGCATCACCTGGTTCAGGTACTCCAGCCTCTCTTGGACTCGTGTGAAGAGGGGCTGCACTGTGCGCACGAAAACCGTCACCAACACGAATGTGATGGGCAGTAGCGCGAACATCACCGACGTGAGCCTCCGGTTAGTTGAGAGCATGATGCTCAGGCTCCCAACGAACATGAGGGGAGCCCTCGTGAACATGCGGAGGCTCATCAGTATTATCCTCTGGATCTGGCTGATGTCGCTAGTGAGCCTGGTGAGGAGCTGCCCCGTCGTGAAGTCGTCCAGGTTGCCGAAGCTGTAGGTCTGTATCTTCTTGAAGATATCTTCGCGGAGGTCAGCCTCGAAGCCCCTGGAGGCCCTGACTGCGTAGACCGTGTTCGTCACCATGAAAAGGGCGCTCAGGACGCTCGCCCCTATCATGAGGAGGCTCGTCCTGACGATGATATCCATGTCCTTGTTGGCGACGCCTTCGTCTATGATCACCTGGACGAGCCGCGGTATGGATAGATCCGTGACCACCACGAGGCCGAGGAGCACGACGGCCAGCGCCGCCTCCCTCTTATAGGGCGACACGTATCTGAGGACGCGTCTCAGGTCGTTCATCCGAGTATCTCCTTGAGTTCCTCGGCTGACTCGTCCAGGATGGCTATGAGTTTTCCTTCAGCTGCCTCGCTCTGCCCGGCCTCGGTGAACACCTCCTCGAAGGTGTCCAGATATTTTGAGAAACTCGTGTACAGGTTCAGCGGCATGTCCCTGTGGAGCCTCCAGTACATCTTACGCATGCTCTTGTGTCTGCTACGGTACTCCTGATCCTCCCGTTTATGGATCTCCACCAGTCTTATGCCTTCGTCGGTCAGGGTGAACCGTTTCAGCGTCTTGTCCTCGTCCTCGTAGGGCATTATGAGGTCCTCCTCCTGTAGGCTGGCGAGCAGAGGGTACATGCTGCCCGGGCTTGGCCGCCAGTCCGTGTAATCGTATATCTCCTCTGTCAGCTCGCTGCCCGACATGGGCTCCTGTCTTAGTATGTTCAGCGTGATGTGGCGCAGCATCCCCTTAGGTACGCCTATGCGTCTTCTTTGTCTATGGTGTTTATGCGTGGTAGGCCACCTCGAATATCAAACCCGATATCATATTCGATATCAAATCCGATATCTCCTTATAAACCTTCCCAAGACCCTTTGATTAGAAAACCGAATCCACGCAACCGCTAACATCGACCCATCAAAACCTCATTGTTTTTTATCTAACTGGAAATGATTCAGCAGTCCATACAGATCATTTTTAGTTTTCATTCGATTATTCTAGCTTTTTTTAATATGCTTCGTGTCGACTCGATTAAGCTAGGTTTTTAGATTTCAGTTGTTTCTGCAGATTTTTTTTAACCCGTCTCTGTTAACTTGCTGGTTCTCTGCTGAAGTGCTTCAAGGGTTCAGCCGCAGCATGATCCTCTTATTTTTATTTCTACGTATTAATAGCTTTATTTTGCGTATTTCAGATATTTTTTAGGCATTTTCTTGGTTTTTTGATGTTTAATACCATTAATAGATATTTAAAATACCGTTTTTTCGATGCATAATTATTTAGAGGATTTCGACTGGGACTTGAGCCATGAAGAGGCTCCCACTTATACTTGCTGTCACGATATTAACGGCCTTTCTTGTGACACCTATCCCCGCCTCTGAACCCATCTACGAAGCCACCGTCATCGGCATCGACCCCGAAAAAATATGTCCGGTGGACATAACCTACAGGTTCTCCAGGAGAAGAAACATGACACGCGAGGCATATCTGGGAGAAGAAGTCTGCCTAGGCTCACTCGCCGTCGGCAAGACGGTTCAATGGAAGCCGCTGCCAGACGACAAGGCAGTCATCGTGGGCCCCACCTCATCCTCGCCGCCACCAACACATGAAACAGAGCCCTCAGGAATAGCTAGGGTAACGGTCACCGTCGAGACCGACGAAGGTCAGTCCGTCTCCTTTGAGCTATCTCGGGACGACTGGTGCGTCGAAGAAAGTTGTCTACGGTTGAACACGTCCATCGAGGTCTCGGATCTTCTGGAGCCCATGCCGGAGAAGACGGTCATGTTCGTGACGCACATCGGCGTCGATTCCATGGATATAATAGAGCCGTACCTCGACGAGTCCAGGTTCAACGTCCTCAAGTGGAACTACGTGTTCCCCGACTTCCCCATCTGGGGCGACTACTTCAACTACCGGTCCTCAGACGCCGAGATCCGTGCAAGGCTAGCCGAGTTCAAGGAGCTGGGCTTCAGCAACATAATATACGTGGACGTTTCGGAGAGCCACCGAAGCGTGTCCCATCGGTGGAGCGGCTGCGTGCTGGCGTCAGGTGACTGGTGGAGCCTCATGACCTTGGACCCTTCCAAGGCGTGGTACAGTTATCTGAAGGAGGGCATGCTGGAGCTTACCGAGAGGTTCCCCGAGATCGACGGCTTCGCCATCGATCGGCTGGACAGGTGCCACACCGTGCAGGAGGCTGCCTGGGCGGCGCAGCTTCTGGATGACGTGAGGGACGAGGCGGATATACCCGTGAAATACGTGATGAACAGCCTCCAGCCTTGGCAGACGGAGCTTGCGTCGATGGCTGTCTTCATAGGCAGCGACGGGGTGGTCACCCAGGAGCCAAACCTGTCTGAGGCCTTTGAGGACTATGGTAGGCTAGCCATGTTCACCGAGTATGGACGGTTCTACGTCAACCCGTTCATGGATCTATGTGACGAGGAGCTCGTCGAGGGCTTTGACGCCATACTGGAGAGACACGACTTCGTGTTCCTAGACGACTACAAGGTTCGTCTCGTGGACAGGATATTCTCTGCTACACACCTACCCTA
>CAZEMD010000043.1:0-10522 GCA_964513225.1 uncultured Candidatus Bathyarchaeia archaeon
ACGCTTTCGGGCTGGATGGCCGAGAACCCTGATCTTAGGATTCACCTGAGCTGCCCGCTGGAGGAGAGGGTCCGCCGTATCGCGGAGCGTGAGGGCCGCGCCTTGGAGGAGGTTGAAAGGGAGACCCGTTTCAGGGAGGAGAACGAGCTCAGGCGGTTCAAGGAGCTATACGGCGTTGACCTTGAGGATCTAAGCGTTTACGACTTGGTGGTGAACACCGGGCTTTTTGAAGCCGACGGCGTCGCGCGAATCCTTAAAAACGTCATAGATGAATACCTGAGTTGTAGGTGATCGTGTGTCTGCTTTCGATGTGGGTCGGGTCTGCGTGAAGCTCAGGGGACGCGAGAAGGGTTCGGAGTGTGTGGTGGTCGACGTCATCGACAGGAACTACGTGGTGGTTGCGGGTCCCGACGTCAAGAGGAGGAGGGTCAACATGCATCATCTGAAGCCCCTGGACAGAGTCGTCGACATGGGTAGGGACGCCTCTGACGAGGAAGTGGCGGCGGCCCTCGGCGGCTGAGTCTATTAGTATATGGGTGTCAGGGCTAGGGACGGGTATCCCTCTTTGTTATCCTGCTCGAGCGCGTAAAGGGGCGTCTGGGGCTTTACGCCGTCCATCAGCATGACGCCTCTCTGGTTGTGTATCCGTAGGTGTGTGTGGGCTAGGTTTGACGCGTGCTGTGTGGTGGCTTCCTCTCCGGGCCTCGAGAGTAGAACCAGTAGGCCTCCTGTGTTTCGGGTGTGCATGGACTCTGTGTCGAGGAAGCTCCTGCTCTGTGCCTCCGGCCATGTCTTGCTGAGGTGGTCGGAGTATACTATCTTCAGTATGGGCTGACCCGTCTCCCTGTGGAGCCTGGAGACTTCCTCCTTCCATATCCTCTGGCTCATCTTTATGTCTCCCGGGTCGAGGCTTAGGTTCATGGGCGTCTCCTCCTCGGGAAGCGTCGTGGCTACCCTTAGAAGGTTCTGGTGATCCTCGGCCGTGACTCCGTACTGTTGATCGAAATCGGTTATCCTCCTGACGCTCTCGCCGCTGGGTGGCAGGAAGAGGACGCCTCTCTGGCTGTTTAAGAAGCTGGCCCGTAGGGGCCCCACCGTCAGCGCGGGCACGATGGGGGCTATGTTCGGCCCCAGCTCGAGGAAAACGGTGTCGCCTTTCCTGTAGCCGCCCGTTATCTCGTCTAGCGTGGGGTTCCCTGTGTGATAGCGTTCATCTTGGTCGGGGTGGATGGCGTACCTGCTGGGGTTCCCGACTGGCTTGTTCTGGAACAGCGGTAGCACGTGGAAGCCTCTGTGTAGCGTGAAGGCATGTAGCGGCCTCTCTATGAGGGTGCCTCTCATCTTGACTATCTCCAGTTCCCTGAACACGCTGCCGCTCAATATCTTTCTCCTGAGCGTTATTATCCCGTCTGCCACGAACTCCTCCACGCCGAGGCCGATCTTCTTTGAGCCTGTGGGTATCTCTGTGACTAGGAGGGTGGTGCAGTGGGTCTGTGCCAGTATCTTGCTGAGGATGTGCAGGGTGACGCGTGCGTCTATGGTCTCTCTGAACGCGTTGCTTAGGGCTGTGAAGCTGTCTATCACCAGCCTCTTGGATCGGGTCTCCTCCAGGTGGCTCGTGATCATCTCGACGAGGATTTCGAGTCCCTCCTCCTTCACCGTTACCAGGTCCATCACCTCCAGTCTTCTCCATGCATCCTCGGCCATGAGGTCCCTGCCCATCCTGGCCATGTATTCCAGGAAGCTGTGTCTTCCCTCGCTGAGGCTCACGTATAGACAGTTCTCTCCCTGTGATGCTCCCCTGTAGAGGAACTCTCCGCTCAGCAGGGTCTTCCCTGTGCCGGGGTTGCCTGCTATGAGGGTCATGCTTCCCCTTGGGAGGCCTCCCTGTAGCGCCTGGTCTAACCAGGTTATCCCGGTTTCGACTCTATTGTTGCTCATCTTCTAGTGCTCCTGGGTTCGACCTGAGCTCGTGGTAGAGCGCCTTCGAGATGGCTCTTTTGATGAGTTCGGCGCTGCTTCCCATGGATTCCCGCAGAGCGTCGACGACGTTGCCGTACTTGAGTGGGCCGGGTTTCTCTGAGACGCTCTTGTCCAGGAGCGCCGCCCCCGCCTTTCCCATGTATTCCTCGAGTACGTCTCGGGTTATCCTTTCTAGGAGCGCCGAGCCTTCCTCGAGTTTTGTGAACAGTATGTGGTCCTTGGGGGACGTCTTTTGCATGAATCTTCGCTCGGTGAGGCTGACCAGTTCTTCGAGTCGGCAAGAGCATATGTGCAGGTTGGTCTGGGTGAGCCGAGGCTTGTTGTTGCCCGATAACTGTATTAGCAGTACCTCCGAGCCGTCCTCGAGCTGACTCAGTATCTCTTCGAGTCTGGTTTCTCTTGACTGGAGGGACAACAGATGCCTCCTAGAGGTTTAGTGCCTTGAGGAGCATCTCCTTGTGGCCGTTCACCAGTAGGAGGCAGACGAGGCCAAGGAGCTCCGTGTCGTCTGCGAATATGGCTGACTCGAAGGGTTTCTCTGATCCCCTGGAGGCGAGCTTTGCCAGTATGAACCGTTTGTTGTCGCTGTTGATGAATAGTATAGGCGTGTTGACCTCGACCTTCTTCACTTGGTAGATGTAGCTGAGCTCTCTGGCCAGGGGGTTCACCTTGGGGTCGAGGGGGCTGTATAGCTTTATCTCGACGCCGTTCTCCAGCATGTCGTCCAGTAGCCTGTGGGCTGCGTTGAACAGTATCTCGAGTCCGTCGTCGGTGGTTACGATGGTGAGCGACTCCTCGCTCTGTCGGATTGGCTCGTTGCACTTGCCTTTGATGTCGAGGTTTTCATCGAGGAACCAGACCAGCTTCTTCGTTGGCCCCGTGTCTTCACTGTGTTTCTCGTGTATGGTTTCCAGGTGCTTTATGATGGAGTCGAAGTCCGTGGCCTTCTCTTTTGTTATGTTGAGTATAGTCTTGAAGGATTCTCCTGGGTGGCTTGGGGCGAACTGCTTAGGGGTTCCCGGTATCTCGACCACTAGTCCGTAGTCTATGAGTTTCTTCAGTGTGCCGTATACCTTGGTTCTAGGTACGTCGCAGTTGAGGCTGAGTTTTCTGGCTCCGGCTGTGCCCAAGTTGATGAGGCTTAGGTAGACTTTTGATTCGTATTCGCTGAGTCCGATGTACTCGACGATCTTGGGCCATATTGAGATTATGTCGCTGTATTTTTTATTGTTTTTAAACCGTGACTTTTTGTTACGGTTGTACAAGTCAGGTCGTTCCCGGTGGGTTGTTTGATGGTCGTTATTTGTAGTTGATGTCCCCTCTCTTCTCTTCTTTCTAGATACACCCTTGGGTCTTGGCCGGTCTTCGCTGAACTTCAAGCAGTTCACCGAACAAAGTGTAACCGGGTCCCACCCTTCGATGTTAGCAACTATAAAATTGGATATCTGGATGTTAGGCACATTGACTGAAATTACAGGAAAAAAAGTAAAAAATTAGTATTTTGCGAATATTTTCATCATGGCGCCGACTGCCTTTCCGAGGTCGTCTACGTGACCCATCTCGGCCAGTGACATCTCCATGGCGCCCAGCGTCGCAACGAGATCGTTCATGGTGTCGTTACCCATGTGGCCAACCCGAACAGTCTTTCCTCCAAGCTTTCCGAGTCCACCGGCAATGATTACCCCGTACTTCTGGTACATTGTGGCCCTCATCTTCGCGTCGTCCACGCCTTCAGGCACATTGGGCACCGTGAGGGTGTGAGCGTTGTGTCCTTCAGCGGGGAAGCTCCCCCACCCCAGTGCCTTGATGCCTGCCTGGAAGGCCTTGCTGAATACCTCGTGGCGCTTCCATCGCTTCTCGAGTCCTTCCTCGAATATTATCCTCAGCGACTCGAGCATGCCGAGCACCAAGCCTGTTGCGGGTGTGGCGAAGTATCCTTTAGGGTTGTCCATGATGGGCTTCCAGCGCTTGAGGTTGACATAATAGTCGCTGGGTGGGTTCTCCCGTTTCTCGACGGCCTGCCACGCCTCGTCGTTGAGGCAGAACAGGCTGATGCCCGGTGGAGCCCCGAGGGCCTTCTGGCTTCCGGTGAGGCAGTAGTCGATGTTCCACTCGTCCATCTTGAGGGGCATCCCGCCGAGGCCGCAGACGCTGTCGACTATGTACAGTGCGTCGGTGTTCTTCCTTAGCTCTCCTATCTTCTTGAGGTCGTTGGCTATGCCTGTGCTTGTGTCGACGTGCTCCACGGTGAAGAGCTTGTACTCGTTGCTGCTTAGCTTCTCCTTGACCTGTTTGACGTCCACGGCGTCGCCCCAGTTGAATCTGAGCCTGTCCACGCCGCCGCCGTGGGTCTCCACGATCTCCTCCCACTTCTCGCCGAAGTAGCCGTTCTCGACGCAGAGCACCTTGTCGCCCTTCTCCATGAGGTTGGCGATGGCGGCCTCCATGCCGAGGGTCCCGCTGCCCGCGAGGAGGAACGGAGTGCCCTTTGTTCCAAATAGTTTCTTCTGCAGTGCCAGTGCCTCGGCGTAGCCGTCGACGAACTCGTTGCTGACGTGGCTGAGGACGGGTTTCGCTAAGGCTCTGAGGACCCGGGGCGATACTATTGTTGGGCCTGGGATCATCAGTAGCTCCCGTTCATTCTTCAATTAATCACCGCATTGAAGAAGAAGCGAGGATAATTAACGTTATCTGATACGTCTTAAGTTATGAAGAGAGACTTCACAGCAGTAGTATGATAACCGTTTGTGGCTAATATATGAACGCGGAAAAAGGTCTAAGGTTTCAAGTTATGAGGATTTGGTTTCAAGTTTCATTCGCTAGATGATCATGCACTAATTTGGACATTTTATTTCTGGTATCATAACAACGCTTATATTATGTGCATATGAACATAATAGGATCGGGTTGTATAGGGTCGACCAAAACCACCTGCATAAAAACTGCATCCATTATAAGAATGGATTCTGCACTCTAAACCAGATTCCCGTTAACCCATCTGGGCCTGCTTGTCCAAGATTCACACCCGAGAAGGTCATAAGGACAAGTGAAATAAAAGACCCGTTTCCGGGCTCTATGCAATCTAATCAAGAACACCCTCCTGAGATTGGACAAGGTTACACCCTTGGCAGACGGATAAACGGCTTGAATAGGGGAAGAAATAGAAGAATGCACCGTGGAAGAAGGGGGAGAGCAAGAAAAAGATAGCTACAAGCTATTACATTGACATTTTTTCGGGTAATGTTTCATCCATTAAAAGTGTTAGATATGCATGTTAGAATAAAGATCGATTACGATCGTTGCACGGGCTGCAAGATGTGTGTTAAGACCTGTAAGTATGGCGTCCTCGAGTGGCTTGACGAGGCGCCGATAGTGGTTAACCCCCATGAATGCGCTGCCTGTCTTGACTGCGAAAGAAACTGTGAAGCAGGAGCCATACAGATCAATGTCTCCTAAAGTTGTTTACTCTGGCAAACATAAACGCTCTACTCACCCATCTTGAACTAGCGTTTAGACCCGCAGGATTACTTCTTCGACGTAGCTTGTCATGATTTCGGCAAACTGTGAGATCTTTTCCTTTGTGTAGGGGGTCTTGGAGTTGAAGTTAGGATCGAGGGTGTCGCCCGGGATGAACTGCTGGAACGCGAATCGCCTCGCTCCTTCAACCATTTCACCAATATTGTGGACGGTTTCCTCGTTTACAAAGCCCGGGACGGCGGTACATCTGAACTCGTAGTCGACTGAGCCATCCTTCAGGGCGTGAATAGTTTTCAGAAGCCCCTCGACGCTTTCGGCTTTCAGTCCAGGATAGAGGTCAAGGGAGGTCTTCACATCAACCGCAACATAATCGAGGTGAGGCAGGCAGTCCACAAGCACTCCAGGTAACATTCCATTAGAGTCAAGCTTAACTTTGTAACCAAGTGACTTGAGCCTAGAAATGAACCCCGGTAGACCATCCTGTATGGTTGGCTCCCCACCCGTGATGACTACGTGTTCGATGAACTTTTTACGTTCTTCAAGGATCCTCACCGCTTCTTCCTCGGACAGGAAAGGCCCTTTGTACTCTAGCACGATCCGCCAGTTATGGCAGTAGGGGCATCTGAGGTTGCACCCCGCCGTGAAGAGCACCGTGGACACGTTGTCAGGGAAATCTATGAGGCTCGTCTTCTGGATTCCGCTGAACTTCATCGCTGCACTACACTAGTCCACTGTACCGCCTCGTCGAAGGTCCTGCGTTTCTTGAACTCGGCTTGTTTTCCGTCGTTCCACTGGTTCACGGGTCTGAGATACCCTACTACTCTTGAATAAACCTCACAGGCTTTGCCGCATTCTGGGCACACGTTGTGTTCGCCGTTTATGTATCCGTGGTTGGGGCAGATACTGAATGTGGGGGTCAATGTCAGGTAGGGTATTCTAGATTTTTCGGTGATCGTTCTAACTAACTGGGCGGCTGCTTTCCATGAGGGCAGTTTTTCTCCCAGGTATACGTGGAAGACTGTACCACCTGTGTACAGGGGTTGCAGATTGTTCTGGTGTTCTAGAGCCTCGAATAGGTCCGCCGTCTGGTCCACTGGGAGCTGAGACGAGTTGGTGTAGAACGGCTCCTCTCCTTTATTTACCTCCTCCTCGTTCGCGACGGTTATCTCTGGGTATCTCATTTTATCGATTCTCGCCAGACGGTAAGAAGTGCCCTCCGCGGGCGTCGCCTCCAAGTTATAGATGTTCCCCGTTTCCTCTTGGTACTTACCGAGTCTGTTTCTCATAAACTTGAGAATCTTTTTTGAGAACTCTAATCCTTCTTGTGAGGCTATGCTTGTTCCCAGGAAGTTTTGTATAGCCTCCGCCATTCCGACAAGGCCTATGGTTGAAAAATGGTTGCCCCAGTAGCGACCATATGCTTCCTTGATGTGACGGAGATAGTAGGCAGAGTATGGGTAAAGACCCGCGTCTGTGAATTTCTCGAGAACTTTCCTCTTGATTTCGAGGCTGTCTCTAGCCGTATCCATGAGGTATGTGATTTTTTCGAAGAACCCGCACTCGGTTTTCTGTGTGTGCGCAACCCTTGGTAGGTTCAACGTTACCACGCCTATGGACCCGGTTAGGGGGTTAGAGCCGAACAGCCCTCCACCCCGCTTCCTGAGCTCTCTGTTGTCTATCCTGAGCCTGCAGCACATGCTCCTTACGTCATCTGGTTTGATGTCGCTGTTGACGAAGTTCGAGAAGTAGGGTGTCCCGTATTTTGCGGTCATCTTGAATATGCTTTTAGAGGTCTCTGACTCCCAGTCAAACTCGTCTGTGATGCTGTATGTCGCTATGGGGAAGGTGAAGACCCTTCCTTTTGCGTCGCCTTCGGTCATTATCTCGGCGAAGCAGGTGTTGAACATGTCCATTTCTTCCTGCAGATCGCCATACGTTTCAGGGCGTATCTTCCCGCCTATTATGACTGGCTCGTTCTTCAGGAAGTCGGGGACCTTGATGTCCATGGAGATGTTTGTGAATGGAGTCTGGAACCCTACGCGGGTTGGTATGTTCATGTTGAACAACCATTCTTGTAGAGTCTGTTTCAGCTTTCTTTTATCCAGTTCATCGTATCTAACGAACGGTGCTAGATATGAGTCGAAGTTACTGAACGCCTGAGCACCTGCCGCTTCACCTTGGAGCGTATAGAAGAAGTTGACAACCTGCCCTAAGGCTGAGGAAAGGTGTTTCGCTGGGGAACTCTGTACTTTACCTGCTACGCCTTTGAATCCCGAGAGAAGAAGATCAGGTAGATCCCATCCTACGCAGTATGGTCCCAGCACGGCTAGGTCGTGGATATGGATTTCCCCTGAGTTGTGTGCTTTTCTTATGTTGTTTGGGTATATCCTGTTGAGCCAATATGTCGATATTATATTGGATGAAAGATAGTTGTTTAGCCCTTGCAGGGAAAAATTCATGTTTGAGTTTTCGCGGACCCTCCAATCAGATTTCATTATGTATTTTTCTATGAGGTCGTCTTGACTCAGTATGGTTGCCAGTTCTCTAAGGTCCTGGTGTTGTTTTCTATACAAGATATAGGCTTTGGCAGTCCGAGCCATCCCTTTATTAATCAGGGTCTTTTCGACGATGTCCTGAATTTCCTCTACGGTTGGGACTCCATCTATTCCGAAGCCCTGTTCCAGTTGGTTAACGACGTTTTCAGTTAGTTCAACGGCTTGTTTCTCGCCCTTTCCACCGACTGCGAGTATGGCCTGTAATAATGCTTTCTTGATTCTTTCTTCATCAAATTCCTGCAGCCTTCCATTCCTTTTCCTAACATATTTCATCTATCAGAACCTCCTGAAACATTTTTCGCGGGTTGGAAAGGAAGCACTAAGAAGCATCCAAGGTGTGACAATCTATCAAATGATATTACGTACAGAGCATATACGTATTAGGATTGTCTGAAATAAATTAAACAATTATATTTTAATTAAATAAGTTAACAATATATAAAGGATTACGAAATATTTGAAATAATTTTATTTTTTTAAATTAATTTAGACTACCTTAGTTTTATTAAACAAAACTGTACAAATTTTCCTGAAACATGCAATAATACAGGAAAAACCGAGACCGAAATAACATAATTAAAATTGCTTGGTTTTTTGGGGATCAGGGAATACCCTCGCTTAAATGCATGTACCATACTTCTTATCGGGGATAAGATACGATACGGCTGGGATTTATTGTTAACCCATTAGCGGGAATGGGCGGTGCAGTTGGTCTAAAGGGTACAGATGGAGACGCCTATGTTGAGGCATTGAAACGTGGTGCTGAGCCTGTAACCCCTGATAGGGCTAAGAGGTTCTTATCCAGCATCAAGAATAGAGATGAAGTGTTCGTCGTTTCGGCACCCGGGGTGATGGGAGAAGACCTCGTTGAAGGATCCAAGATGGAATACCGTGTGGTAGATTCATTGGACAAAGGTGAAACGACATCGGCGGAGGACACGAAGAGAATCGTAGGAGGGATGATGGGTGAAAAAATAGATTTACTCGTGTTCGTAGGCGGCGATGGAACATCTAGAGACATCTACGATGTTGTAGGGTCGAAAACACCTGTGTTGGGGGTCCCATCGGGCGTGAAGATGTTTGGTTCAGTGTTCGCTGTTAACGCTGAAGCAGCGGCTGAAGTGGTTGACGCCTTCATTAAAGGAGACGTGGAGGTTATTGAAAAAGAGGTTCTGGACATAAACGAGGAGGCATTCAGAAGCTCTAGATTGGATGTTAAACTTTATGGCTATATGAAGGTTCCAACGGTGAGGGGTCTCGTTCAGGCAGGGAAAGAACCTTCCCGTCACAGAGAGTCACAGATCGAAAACCAGGTAGCCATCGCTAGGCGTGTAGTAGAAGACATGGAGGAAGGGGTGTTGTATCTGCTTGGTCCTGGAACCACGACGAGAACAATCACCGATGAGCTCAACGTAGACAAGACGTTGCTGGGTGTAGATGCGATCCGCGACGGTAAGCTAATCGGTGAAGATCTAAACGAGGCGGGGATACTGGAACTCCTGGGTAAGTTTGATGAAGCCAGGATAGTACTCTCTCCCATCGGTGGCCAGGGCTTCATTTTCGGCAGGGGAAACCAAGAGTTCTCACCTGAGGTTATCGGGTCCATCGGGAAAGAAAATGTCATCGTCGTGGCTACGAGAGACAAGGTGGATAAACTAGGTTGTTTGAGGGTTGATACAGGTGAAGCCGAGGTAGATGAAATTTTGAGAGGGTATATCAAGGTCATGATCGATTATAGAGAATGGAGGCTGATCAAGGTAGAATAATAACATCGAATTTTTTTATATATTTATTAACGTTATCGAAAGGGTGGCTAAACGGGAAAAAGCGCCCAATATGTTTTTATTTGGTTAGCCTGCCCTTATTTGCGGTGCGTTAGGTGTCCGGTGACTATAAAATTCTGGTTTAGACCGTCACTGGATGCCTATTATAACGTTTATTGTCGCGAGGAGTCTTGGGAGGGCTAGCATGAGCTATAAGCCGTTGGACAGCAAAGTGGAGATACCGGCGCTTGAGCACGAGGTCCAGAAGTTCTGGAAGGATACAGACGCCTACTGGAAACGGGTCGAGATACAGGAGAGGGAGGATCGGCCTCACTGGAGCTTCATCGACGGCCCCATAACGGCGAATAACCCCATGGGGGTCCACCACGCGTGGGGCCGAACCTACAAGGACTTGTTCGCCAGGTACCGGTTCATGAGAGGCTACCAGGTCAGGAACCAGAACGGCTTCGACTGCCAGGGGCTCTGGGTGGAGGTCGAGGTGGAGAAGGAGCTGGGCTTCGAGTCCAAGCTGGACATCGAGGCCTACGGGCTGGCTGACTTCGTGAAGAAGTGCAAGCAGCGGGTGCTGAACTACTCTGCCATACAGACGGAGCAGTCCATAAGGCTGGGGATGTGGACGGACTGGAACGACCCGGACGAGCTGCGCAAGCTGGCCGAGGCCTTAGAAGACCCCATGGAGGAGACGACGTACGTGGGCTCCAGGGGGCCCGTGACGGGGACCGC
>CAZEMD010000044.1:0-10430 GCA_964513225.1 uncultured Candidatus Bathyarchaeia archaeon
AGACAGGCGTGATGTCTCCCTTCCTCATGATCTCCTCCCTGACGTTCCTCGTCTCGGGCGCGAACCGTTCGGGGAGTATGATGAGTTTGTAGTCCTCATCGTTCACGAGTCGAGCCAGCGTCGCCGCCACTGCGCCTCCGTCTATCTCGTGGTAACCTGTGGCTCCGATGAGCTCGAAGGTTGTCGCGAAGGAGGGGGGTCCAATGACGGCAATGCTCATTTCCTAATTGGACACGTTAATGAACCTAAAAAGACTTACGTAATTGCTGGCAGATGCTTAAAATGGTTTTTCGCACATGCATTATCAATTTCTTTTTTGAATATCTCCAGAAAACGCATTCAATGTATAAGGTGTGCTATTTTTTGCATCTTGCAGCTCTTTTATTGCGAATGTAAGTTTGATATACTCTAAGTCAATTTGATGTTCTAGTTTATTCTGTTTTTTATAATGTTCTATTACATCTAATATTTGAATTATCTTCTTTTTTACCTCAATGACGTCTTTGAATATGGTGTAATATTTTTCAGGCTGTGCTACTCGATACATGACATAGTATTTCTTGAAGTTTTCAGATGCTTCGCGTAGACTATAATCGTGATTGGCACCACCTATTGTTTTTTCTGGGTACCTCCATGAGTAATTGTCATCGTTTTCCCATTCACACAGATAGCAGATTTCATAGCTACCATATCCTTCCGTTAAGGTCTCATATTTACAACAGTCACAAGGGTATCGTTCAGGATATTCTGACATTAGTAATCATTGAATCTAGTCTAACAGAAACCGTATAATCCTTATGCAATACACGCATATTGAATTTCATTTATTCCATGTGACAAGGATATTGCACGCGCATAACTATTATAGAATTCATTGAAACTTTCAAATATACTAAAAGTGATCATAAAATACTAGAGATAATGGACATTTTATTGCAGATTTGGATGGGAACTCTTATAGCAACAGCAATATATTCAGTTGGATATACGGTTTTCTTTTATTATGCAACTATACGCATCTTTCAATTCCTGAAAGAAAATAATCCCGAAAGATATGCTTACTTAAAAGGCAAAGACTTCATCGGATGGGGATATGAAAAAAGAGTAACTGTTCTAGATCGAAGTCGTGAGTGGCTATATAGTGATATGAATAATGAGATTGATGTCATTCGTAATCTAAAAAACGGCATTAATAATTATGGGAGATACGGGACTTATCTTTTCGTTTATGTTTTCATTTCATTTCTACTGATTATTTTGGCTAATACGCAAGGTATCTTATAATAAAAAAACACGCTCGACACATGCACACAAAAAGACTTATGCACCCCCGGAAAAACCGTAGACCAGAACTCACTGAAAACCAATGTAAGATGGGAAACAAATGTGGGGAGGTTTCCCGGCGCTAGTGATGGAAGATGTGCGCTATGAAGACCTCGATGGGGTTCGTTATCAGGGCGGGCCATATCCCGAATATCACCGAAAGCGCGCTCATGGCTATGAGCGCCACGGCCATCATGATGGGCACGCTAGCCACGGATTCCAGCTTCTCGGGGAGCTTGCCGTAGTAGACCCGCCAGACGGTCCTGAACTCGTACGCCAGGGTCACAAGGGTCGCCAGGCTCCCGGCCAGTATTGCTACCCCTAGCTCCATCCAACCGGATTCGAAGCCCCTGACGAAGGCGCCGCTCAGTAACAGGAACTTCGACTTGAAGCCCACTGCCGGTGGCACCCCGCCGATGGTCAGGAACCCGGCCATGGTGGCGAGTATAACTATGGGCATCTTCTCAGCCAGTCCACCCATCTGGGTCATGTCCCGCGTACCCGTGCGGTACAGCAGGGCCCCCGAGACGAGGAACAGTAGGGCGATGGCTAGGCCGTGACTTATGGAGTATGATATTGCTCCCAGGACGCCGTAGTCGATGAACGTGAAGACGCCGAGGACGCAATAGTTCATCTGGCTCATACTCAGATACGCGACCAGACGCTTCGTGTCCGTCTGCACTATCGCCATGACGCCGGCGTAGAGGATCGTCCCCAACGCCCAGAGCATCAACCAGCCGCTGATCCCGTGGAGGACATCGATGAAGTAGGGCATGAGCCTGGACAGCGAGTACGTGCTCAGTAGCACCGACGTGGCCCCCAGTACCGCGCTGACCGGCGCCGGCGACTCGGAGTAAGTGTCGGGCATCCAGCCGTGGAAACCTAGGGCTCCTATCTTGACGAAGAGGCCCAGGGTCATGGCGATGCCTATCCAGAACGCGCCCGGGTAGGACGATATGTTGGCTAGGTCGGCTATCTCGAAGCTCCCCATGGCCCAGTACGCGCCGAGGATGCCGACGAGGAGAGCACCGCCTCCGATGTGGGTGTAGAGGAAGTACAGGAGCGAGTTCCGTTTCCTGTCGCCGTACCCGAACAGCAGCACTAGTATCCACGAGAACACCAGCGCCATCTCGAAGAAGAGGTAGAACTGTATCAGGTTGGTGGCCAGCATGGAGCCCGCGACGCTAACGCCGTAGAGCAGGAAGAACGTGTAGAATCGGGCGTACTGCTCGTTGTTCTCCTCCACGTCGTCCAAGCCCAGCCTCCTCTCCATGTACTGGAGCGAGAAGAGCGCCGTGCACGCGAAAACGAATAGGTACGTGAATACTATGGGGACGCTGAGCCCGTCGGCCATGAGCCCGAAGGTGAGCTCCACGGGGGCCACCACCCAGCTGTACTCCTCGAGTATGACGGAGTGCTCGACCGTCGGCATCAACCCGGCGAAGACGAGTGACATGGCCAGCAGCGCGGCGAAAGTCACCCAGCTGACTCGTTTCCCGATGTTCCTGCCTAGTATGTACACTATGGGTGCGCACAGGAAGGAGGCCAAGAGGACCAATAATAGTAGGTTGTTTGCCATTTCATTCACCTCAAACGGGCAGCAGCCCCGGTACCACCTCGAACAACGGGTTTAGTATGATCCCCGGGTACAGACCGAGGATAATGGACAGGAGGCAGAGCAGCACCATGGGCACCGTCATCAGGTACGGCGCCTCCTCAACCTCCTGAAGATGCTCTGGCAGAGGCCCGTAGAATATCCTGCGCATGGCCCACATGGTGTAGCCCACGGTCAGCGCCGTGGAAAGTATGGCCACCACCGCGATGATGAGCATCACGGAGTTCCCCTCCAAGCCCGGCCCGAAGGCGCCCATGAACACCATGAGCTTGGACGCGAACCCGACGGTCGGCGGTATCCCCGCGATGTTCATGGCCCCCAGAATGAAGGCCGTCGCGGTTACAGGCATCTTGGCGGCGAGGCCGCCCAGCTGCCGGATGTCCCTGAGGCCCGTCTGGTGCATTATCGCCCCCGCGCTCAGGAACAGGGCGGCCTTCCCCAGGCCGTGGCTCACGTAGTGCATCATGGAGCCGCTTACGCCGATGACGGTGCCGCTGGCGACCCCGATGAACAGGTACCCCATCTGGCTCATGCTCGAGTACGCCAGCAGCCTCTTGATGTCGTTCTGAGGCAGGACCATCATGCCGCCGTAGATCATCGTGAGTAAGCCCCAGAGCATGGTGAGCACCATGCCGGAGTCCATGACCCCCGTGATGGGGAGGAGCATCCGTACCACGGCGTAGGCCGCCAACCCGATCATGGCCGGGCTCAGCAGCGCGCTTATGGGCGTGGGCGCCTCCGCGTGGGCGAAGGGAAGCCAGATGTGGAACCCGAACAAGGCCATCTTGACGGTGAGGCCTAGGAGCATGGATACGACGATGAAGCTGGCCCACGGGGAGCCGCTCACCAGCGCTAGGTCCGCTATCTCGAAGGAACCCGTGTCCGCGTAGGCCGAGAGGGCGCCCGTGACGAACATCACGGCGCCGAATATGGACCACAGGAGGTACATGTAACCGATCCGTTCCCGCTCCCCTGAGCCGTACGCGTTTATGAGGGCCCAGGACGGGATTATCATGAGCTCGAAGAACAGGTAGAACTCGAATAGGTTGGTCGACAGCGCCACGCCCATCATGCTTGCGGCGTAGGCCAGGTAGAGCGCGTAGTAGGTGGCGTGGGCGTTGTTGTTCTCGCGGTGGTACTGCTCGTGTATGGAGTGATCCATGTAGGGTTGACTGTATATCACGATGATGGCCGACAGCACGGCTATGGTCAACGCTATGGGGAGGCTCAGGCTGTCCGCGTAGAGCCCGAACCTTATCCCGGGGAGCCAGTAGAAGTATTCTCCAACCGGGTTCTCGGCGACCCCGCCCAGGAGGCTCATGAAGTAGAGCGAGGTGTAGAGCAGGGGGATTAAGGCCACCCATCCGACGCGTTTACCCATGCTTCTGCCGAGGAAATAAACGACGGGCATGAACAGTATGGGAGCCAGTAGAGCCAACCAGAGCGATCCGAACAATCATATTCCTCCTTTAAGCAGCAACCCCGCTATTAACGCAGCCAGCATGACGAGAAGGTATATGAGGTTTACGCTGAGTATCCCCGTCTGCACCTTCTTGACGCGGTTATAGGCGCCGATTACCGTGGACGGCACCCCCTCGTTGAGCACGCCGAAGACTCCCCCCACCTCGAGGACGTCGTACAACACTCCGCTGATGGACTCAGATGTCCTCGCCACGACGTCGCTCAGCGGGATCATAACCCCGGCCTCGAAGACGCTGTAGATGCCCTTCGAGAGCGTTATTAGCCCGTCGACGAACACCAGGTAGAACGCGGGGTTCATGTACCACCTGTTCCAGAGGAACCTGTGGATGTTCTTCCTCGTGTCGCTGGCCTGGACCCAAGCCCACGAGTCCCAGTTACGTGTCCAGTAGAAGTTGTAGCCCAGGTATCCTCCGGCCGCCAGCGCCACGGCGCTGAGGGCGGCGCCCACCAGCTTGGTTGAGCCCGGGATGTGGGGCACGTGGAGGTGCTCCGCCACCTCGTGGGGCAGTATGTGCTCTATGGCGTGGTGCATCTGCTCCTCTATGAATATCTCGGGGCTCAGGCTTGGGCTGACCAGCCCGGCTAGGCCGAGGAGCCCGATTATGCAGAACAGCGCCACGAGTATGGAGATGGGTGCCCACATTATGGCCGGAGCCTCGTGAAGGTGGCCGTGGTGCTCCAGCTCGTGGATGAACTCGCTCTCCTCGTGCATGAACGTCCTGCTTATGTACCTGATGCTATAGGCGAAGGTCATGGCCGCGCTTATGACGCCTACCAGCAGCAGCAGCATGGCGAGGGGTGTCCCCGCCACGAGCGCCGACAGGAAGACGGCATCCTTGCTCCAGAACCCGCTGAACGGCGGTATGCCGGAGAGGCTGAGCGTCGCAAGCCCCATGAGCAGGTAGGTCTTGGGCATGTGCTTCTTGAGTCCGCCCATGTTGAACGTGTATATGCTCTCTACCGTGTGGATCACCGAGCCCGCGCACAGGAACAGCGCCCCCTTGAAGAGGGCGTGGCTAGCCAGGTGGAACACGCCGGCCGTGAGGCCGGCTATGTAGGCCTCCTCGCTGAACCCGCTGAGCCCGAGGCCCAGCATCATGTAGCCTATCTGGCTGACGGTGGAGTATGCGAGTATCTTCTTCAGCTCCACCGAGACCAGGGCCTGGCTCGCGGCGAGGAAGCAGGTGAACGCCCCCACCAGCGCTATGGCCGTGAAGTATATCTTGGCCTCAGGCAGGTGCAGCACGTATGTGCCGATGTAGAACACGGGGCTCATCCTGGCGACGAGGTAGACCCCGGCCTTGACCATGGTGGCGGCGTGGATGAGAGCCGACACCGATGTGGGGCCCGCCATGGCCTCGGGCAGCCACTCGTGGAGCGGGAACTGCGCGGACTTGCCTATGGGGCCGCCGAGGAAGAATAGGGCAGTCAACGGTATGAGCCCCTTCACGGCCCCCATTTGTGCGAGCCACTCGGGCGCCGTGTTGATGAGCTCGTGGTAGTTGAGGGTGCCGGCGAAGTAGTAGATAATGAATATGGACGCGATGATGAAGACGTCGCCTATGCCGGTCACCACGAAAGCCTTCATGCCGCAGTGGCTGGGCGGGAACATCTTGGTGGGCGGCGGCCCGCCGAGCCAACGCTCCTTGGCGTCGCGGTAGTAGTAGCCGATGAGCCCGTAGCTGCAGAGCCCAACCCCTTCCCAGCCTATGAGGGTCTGGAGAAGGTTGTCGGAGATCACAAGCAGCAGCATGTTTCCGATGAAGAACAGGAAGAAGAACCAGAACCTGTCAAGGTTGGGGTCCCCGTGCATGTAACCGACGGAGTAGACGACTATGAGAAAGCTGATGAAAGCCACCACGTTGCAGATGATTATGCTCAGCGGATCCACCAGCACGCCTATCTCGAGCGGAGCCCCGTTGGGGAAGGTGAACCAAGTCAACAACTTGATGTCACCATGAGTGTGGCCTGATATCAGCGACGGTATCATGGACGCGGCTGATATGGAAGCCAGCGCGGCGAAGAACACCGCGCCGTAGTCTCTAAGCTTGTGGTCGATCTTCCCAAGAACCGGCATTAACAAAGCCCCGACGACGGGGATCATCCATGAAAGCCAGGGCCAAGGGTACTCCAGAATAACCTCGAGCGGATTCATGACATAATTACTCCTATATACATACTTAAATTATCAACAAGGGATTCCGCTGCTTTGGACGCTAAGCCCACCACCGGGCTCGGGAAAACCCCTAGAACTATGATCAAGACGGCCATCACCAGAGTCACACCCACCATGAGGAGCGGTGCCTCCTTAGCCGTGAGGTCTTCCTCGACTTCCCCGGAGAGAAGGACCATGATGACCCTGAGGTAGTAGGCCATGCTGAGTGCGCTGTTGAGGACGCCGAGTATAACCAGCAGGAGCATGTCGGCGCCCAGGGCCGCGTTGAAGAGGATGAACTTGCTGACGAAGCCGTTGGTGCCCGGGACGCCGCCGAGCCCCAGGAACGAGACTATGACGGCCAAGGACGTTAAAGGCATCGCCTTTCCGACGCCGTTCAGCCTTTTGATGTCACGTGTACCTGTCTCGTGGACGACGGAGCCTACGGAGAGGAAGGCCAGCCCCTTCATGAGAGAGTGGTTAAGGACGTGCAGCAGGGTTCCCATCAGACCATAGGCTAGGCCTGTGGAGACCCCGATGAGCATGTACCCCATCTGGGCTATGCTGGAGTAGGCAAGCATGCGTTTCACGTCGTCCTGTCGCAGAGCTAGCATGTTTCCCAGGGTCATGGTGAGCGCAGCTAACACCGAGACGGTGACCTTGAAGAAGCTGGGCTTGAACAGAAGGAAGATCACACGGGTAAGCGCATAGAGTCCGGTCTCTATGAGTATCCCTGACAGCATGGCGCTTATGGGGCTAGGCGCCTCGGGGTGGGCGTCCGGAAGCCATGTGTGCATAGGGACTATGGCGGTTTTGACCCCGAAGCCCACGACGAACAGCGCGAATATAAGGTAGTACCAGAGGTTGATAGGTTGTCCGCGTATAACGGTCGATATCTGCGCGAAGTTCAGGGTGCCTGTGATCCCGTATACAAGCGCTATCCCGAAGAATAGCACCGTGGAGCCCACCGAGCCCATGACCATGTACTTGAACCCGGCCTCGATGGGTCCCCAGAGGCTCTTCCTGAAGCTGACTAGGGCGTAGCTGGCTATCCCCATCATCTCCCAGAATATGAACAATGTGAAGAAGTCGCCCGCGAAGGCCACCCCAATCATGCCGACGACGAGGGCGGATAACAGCGTATAGTACTCCGTGAGCCTCGTGTCGTGCTCCATGTAGTTGTAGCTGTATACGGTCGCGAAGAAGCCCAGGATCGTCGCCGAGAAGGCCATGAATATCCCCATCATGTCTATCTCGAAGCTCGCACCTAGAGGCGGACCGCCGCCCAGCGAAAACACGAGTATCTTCTCGGGGGCAGCCTTGAGGGCGCTGTAGAGCGTCCATACGAACACCACGCCTAAAGCGCTAACGGCTACGGCAACGATGTCTCTTATTTTAGGTGAACCGGCTCGTTCCGCGAGTATGCCAGCTAAGATGACTAACATAGGTGTGAACAGATAGTAGATTGAAGCGGGTATCACCATCTCAGCCTCCTAAGCTCGCGGGAGTCGACTGTCTTGAAGTGTTTATAGGCGTTCACGATGAGCGCTAAACCCACGGCGACGACGCATCCACCGGTTACTATCGACATGAACACGATGGACTGCCCGAGGGGGTCGACGACCCCCATGGCGGCGTGCTGTGTAGCGAAGTAGATGAAAACGAAGTTCCCGGCGTTAAGGATCATCTCGATGCCCAAGAGAATGCGTATCATGTTTGATCTGCTCACACAGTATAGCCCTATAGCGAAAAAGGTGAAAGCGGAGCCTAGCCAGATTGTTGCATCCATTTTATTTCCGTGTCTCCTCTCTCAGCAGTGCTAGACAGCAGGCCGCTGTCGTGAATAGGACGAGTGTCTGGAACATGAGGTCCATTCCTCTGAAGTCCCAGAGGAACCCGCTCATCTCGCTGCCGATATTTGATCCCGGCTTCACTGGGATCATCTCGCTGTGAACCAAGTCTGAGCCTGGGAAGGGTTCACCTGCGAGGATGTACAGAAATCCGCCGAGGATCACCGCGCTGACGACGAGTCCTGCGAGCAGAATGGTTCTATCTTCACTCATCAACTTCACTCCTCACAAACATTATGACGGATACGAAAAGCACAACCACGGCTCCGCCGTATATCAGCATCTGGAAAAGGCCCACGTATGGGGCGTAGAGGGTCCAGTAGAGCCCTCCAAGACACACCGCCATTCCGCCTAAGCTCAGGGCGGCGAACAGCATGTCCCTCAATCCAGCGGCCATTAAAGCGAAGACAAGGGTTGCAGCGATGAGGATAAACTGAACAACTGTCGACGCCACACATGATTCCCCTGATCGTAAATCGCTAGAATTGCATGTCAATCAATATAAAAATATCGATGCTTAACTTTGTGCTAAGGGAAAAAAGGATAGTTATCTAAAAACGTATAAAAAACTAAACATATTCATTAATAGATCACAAAATTCTTCATTAAAAATGCAAAAAAACCACAAAAAAACACATATATAGAAGCATAAAAGATACATCTAACCCTAAAAAACCAAGCGGTCTTTCCTTTTGTAAATATTTATATGCGTCTATTGGAGGCTATGTTGAGGGAACCCAGTTTTGCTGGTAGGTCTAAGCGGTTTTTCGATAATCATAGGTCTAGCAATCCTCGTAGGCACCATAATATACGCCTATGGTAAAGTGCTGGCGCCGACGAGCCCAGATACGGAGGGTAAGCTAGCCCCATACGCATGTGGAGAACCAATCCCACCGAAGAAGGTCAGGTTGAATGTGGAGAACTTCTTCATCTACGCGGTTTACTTTATGATTTTTGACGTGCTCGGCTTCGTCTTAGCCACGACGGTCGGGAGGCCCGTCAATATGCTGCTACCCCTTTTCTATGGCGGTATGAGCCTGATCTCGATAGTCATACTCACCGCTATGTGGAGGCAATGACATGAGCATACTTACATGGGCCAGGACCCACTCTCCGTGGCTCATACACTTCAACGCCGGCGCATGCAACGCCTGCGACATAGAAGTAGTGGCCGCACTCACACCCAGGTTCGACATTGAACGATTCGGCGCATTGCTCAAAGGCTCCCCGAGACACGCAGACGTTATGGTGGTCTCGGGAAGCGTGCCTAGGAAGATCAGAGACAGACTCAAGAGAATATACGAACAGATGCCCGAACCAAAGTTCGTGGTAGCCGTGGGCTCGTGCGCCATCAGCGGCGGAGTCTTCCAGGACTGCTACAACGTCATGGAGGGAGTAGACAAGATAATACCCGTCGACGCGTACATCCCCGGCTGCCCACCGAAGCCGGAGGCGATCCTAGACGGCGTGGTGAAGCTCCTGGTGAGCGTAGGATACTGAGGAGAAGAAAATGTCCATAGAAGAGCATACTAAAATCGTTGAAGACCTCGTGAAGGAGTTTGGAGACGAAAACGTCTACAACACCAAAGTCCCGAGGGCCTACAGAGCGTTCGCGCATGTTAAAATGGAGAAGTTCCGCGAAGTGGTCAGGTATCTCAAAGAGGAGCACGGGTTCGTACACGTCACCACCATAAGCGGGGTTGACATGGGTGACAACTACGAGATAGTGTACCATCTTCGTAACGGGGGCTTCAGCTTCAGCCTCAAGGTCCCTGTCCCCAAGGACGACCCCAAGATCCCGAGCATAGTCGACATCATGAACGGCGCCGTCCTCTACGAGAGGGAGGTAAACGATCTCCTAGGCGTGTTCCCTGAGGGGCACCCAGACCCAAAGAGGCTGATACTGGCCTACGACTGGCCTGAGGGGGTGCACCCGCTGCGCAAGGAATGGGACATCCAGACCATCAGGGAGAAGGTTGATGGAAAGAAATGGGGGAAAGACGTT
>CAZEMD010000045.1:0-10399 GCA_964513225.1 uncultured Candidatus Bathyarchaeia archaeon
CCCATGATGTGTCTTCCATGGGACCCTTTATGGCGTCGAGGGTATTTGAACCCAACTAGAGGCCGATGGGGGCCTGCTCCTTCCGCTCTAAGATGAGGCCTCTTATCTCTTTGCGGATGCTGTACCTGTAGGGCATGCTTGAGGTGTTCCTGTCTATGAACCCCCTGTCGTAGAGCTTCTTGAGGAGCCTGGCCGTGTGTTCCCTGGTCCTGTCGATCTTCTCCCGTATCTCGGGGACGGTGCCCTCTCCCAGGTCCACGATCATCTCGAGGACCTCCATCTCTGTTTCAGTGAGCTGCTGGAATACGTCCTCGCCTTGGACCGGGATGGGGGCGTCCACCCGTGTCGCGGCGGGAGCAGGGCGCGGCTGGGCTGAGAGCCGGGTTAGGTCGGTCCTCATGTCCTGTATTGATTTCTCGATGGTGTCCACGCGCTCGGAGAGGCCCTTGACCTTCTCCAGCCCCTTGAGTGCGGCGTCGCTGCCGCCCTGGGTAGCCTTCAGTGCCTGGTCGGCCATGTATCTGGCGCTATTTGCTTCGCTTTCTATCCGGTCTAGGTCGGTCTCCATCTTCTTGACTTGGCGCGTGAACCCCATGGTGATGTTACTTACGGTGGACTTGCTCTCCTCGTACTCGGTCTGAGCTATCTTGATGCGCTGGTAGAATATGTAGCTGGCTGCCAGTATCACCATGAACAAGGCTACGGTGGTGAAAACTAGCTCCAAGTATCTCCCCTGTATTGTGCTCACGGTCTCCCTTTTTTACGGTTTCGGATATGTGAACGATTCGAAATCTTGTAAACAATTCAAACTAGAATGGATTGTTTAACAGATTGTACATGTTTACATGCTTAGAGTTTAAATTGTGCAATACATCTAAAACCTGAACAATTTGAGTTCAGGCGAACTTATCGAGGCCAGGATAGGCATCACAGGCAGGGTGCAGGGCGTGGGCTTCAGGCCCTTCATATACCGGGTGGCCGTGAGGAACGGCTTGGTGGGCTACGTCATCAACCTAGGCGACGCCGGCGTCGAGATAGTCGTAGAGGGAAGGAAGAGCCAGGTGACTCGGTTCCTCCGCGACATCAAAGAAGAGGCACCCGAGGTCTCAGAGATCGATGACATGGTCTACGAGTACAGGCCGCACCGTGGCAGGTTCAAGGAGTTCGTCATCGACAAGAGCCAGAGCAGGGGCAGGGTGGCGTCGGGCATCTACCCGCCCGACATAGGCATATGCCCCCAATGCCTAGAGGACATGGCTACCCCGGGAAGCAGGTGGTACGAGTACCCCTTCACTGCCTGCGCTTGGTGTGGCCCCCGTTTCACCTCGGTGAGGGCCCTCCCTTACGACCGTGAACGCACCCACATGCACGAGTTCCCCATGTGCGTGCACTGCAGGAAGGACTACCACGACCCCATGGACAGGCGGTTCGACGCCCAAGGCATAACTTGCAGCGTCTGCGGACCGGAGATGAGCCTCTACGATGCACGTGGGAACCCTATAGAGGCCGAGGACCCGTTCAAGGAAGTCGCTGGGTACCTCTTGGAGGGCAGCATCGTGGCGGTTAAGGGCATCGGCGGCATACATCTCGCCTCTACAGCCACAAAGGACGACATCATAGAGGAGTTCAGACGCAGGAAGGGTAGACCCTACCAGCCTTTCGCGTTGATGTCCCCGGATCTTGACTCGGTGAAAACCTATGCCAAGCTGGAAGTTGACGAGGAGAGGGTGATCCAGTCGTGGAGAAAACCCATAGTGCTATTGAAGAAGAGGCACAGGGTCATCTCGGAGCTCGTCGCCCCCGGGCTGGACACAGTTGGCGTGATGCTCCCCTACACGGGTATCCAGACGATGCTGTTCAACGGACTCAGCGAGCCTGCGCTGGTAATGACCAGCGGAAACAAGAAGGGACTACCGATGGCCACCTCAAACAGGGCCGCGTTCGACGAGCTCGGCGGGATCGCTGACTACTATCTGCTCCACAACAGGGAGATTGTGAACCGCTGCGACGACTCGGTTCTTAGGGTGATCGAAGGTAAAAGCGCCTTCACGAGGCGGTCAAGAGGCTATGTTCCTGACCCCATTGACACGCCTTTGAAGAAGGGGATAGGGATCGCCGTCGGCGCCGAGCTTAGGAATGCGGCTGCAATAGCCACCAACGGCAAGGTCTTCATGACGCAGTATCTCGGAGACACGGACACCTTGGAGGGTCTGAGGTTCGAGGAGGAAGCCATCCAGACCATGCGTGACCTGCTTAATATCACGCGTGACCCGGATGTGATGGGGTGTGACCTCCACCCGGGTTACATGACGTCACAGAGGGCCGAAGTGATATCACGTGAGACGGGTGTGACGTTGGTGAGGTCACAGCACCATCACGCACATATAGTCTCCGTTATGGCCGAGAATAACGTCCCCAGGGACGACGAGATTCTGGGGATCGCGTTGGACGGCGCCGGATACGGCTCAGATAGGCAAATTTGGGGCGGAGAAATACTAAAATCAGCTTACAGTGGGTTTGAGAGGCTTGGACACCTCGAGAACCTGCCCATGCCCGGGGGAGATCTATGTGCACATCACCCATACAGGATGCTTGTAGCGGGCCTGAGCAACGCCATCACAGGTGATACTATACGTGATATCACAGAGAATCACGTCGAAAATGCCTTGCCCCACGGTAAAACAGAGCTGGAAGTCATCTTGAAGCAACTAAATAATCTGGATATCCTTAAGACTTCGAGTTCTGGAAGGTTTTTAGATTCCATAGCCGCCCTACTGGGCTTAACTTGCTATAGATCGTATGAGGGAGAGCCCGCCATGAGGCTTGAGGCGCTAGCTTCCAAGGGACACCCGAAAAACATCGATCACGAAGTTGAAATCTATAGAAAAGACGGAAAATACGTTTTAAACACATCAAATACCCTATATTATATGTCAAATATACTAAATAAGCATAAAAAACAGGATATTGCCGCTTTTGGCCAGAAATATCTGTCAGACGGAGTATCTGATATGGCTATAAAGAGCTCAGAAGACACGGGGATATCTGTAGTGGGGCTATCAGGCGGAGTCTTCGTCAATGACTACATCACTAAAACAGTAGCAAATAATCTGCATGAAGCCGGTTTAACGGTTTTATTCAACACAAAGGTTCCTCCTGGTGACGGCGGAACGGCCTTAGGGCAAGTCTGCAGCGCTCTCGACAGTGTGATGTAGTGTGATATCACACTACTTTTATGCTCGTAGGGGCAGTCAATTGGCCAATTCCCTCTATGAGTTCGGTCTCGATCTGTTTTAGAATCTTTCTAGAAGCCTTCAACTCACTTGATTCTATGATGGACACGTACTCTTTCAGTTTTTCAGCTAAAACAAAATACTCATCGAAGGGCCTCGCGTCAAACACCCCAATATAACTCAGCAGAACGATGGTAAAGATGCTTGAGATAACGTTCTGCCTAGCCTGAGATAAAGAACGGCTAAAAGAGCCTCTACTCACTTTTTTTCTTCTAAAAAGGGTTTTTTGTTTAAAAGAAATATTTTCATCAGACATTATGTCCGTTAACATGTCTATTACAAGTGTTTCGAATTGTATGCGTGTTAAATTACTATTTTTTAATAACAAAGCCGTAATAGGGTCTTGAAAAGTTTTTTGAACGATTTTTTGGTATTCCTCAGAAGCCAATGACACCGCCTCACATCAATTAATATAGAAAGATAATATATGTGTTGTTGACAAAACTGTATACCAATAAATCGCCTTAAAGGGATCTGTTTTCAAGGTAAACACGCTGATCAAATGCATAGTTATAACAAAATCATAGGTAAATATCATAAATAATTATAATAAATATGCATGAAAAAACTGGGGAAGTCTTTATCTATGAACATAAACAGGGTTTCCACATGGTTTCAGTGAAAGACCTAGAGATAAACTGTAAAGAAAATGAGTGTAAGATCAAGGATTTCATCACCCAGAGCATAAAAAAATCAGGTCTCGACGGTGCCGTAGTAGCGGTAAGCGGCGGCATAGACTCAGCAGTGACTCTAGATCTAACGGTGAAAGCTCTTGGAGCCGACAGGGTTACGGCGTTAACGATGCCAGAGCGTGACGTCACACCAGAGCGTGATATCATGGATGTGATGCAACACTGTGAACGCCTCGGCGTCACGTGTAACACGGTGGATATCACGCCCATATTACATGTGATGCGCGACACGCTGCCCCAGTACGACGTCACAGACCGCGTCACGAAGGGAAACATAAAACCCAGGGTCAGGATGACGGTGACCTACTACCTTGCGAACAGGGATAGACGCATGGTCATGGGCACCTCCAACAAGACCGAGCTACTCACTGGTTTCTTCACAAAGTACGGGGACGGCGGTGTGGATCTCATGCCGCTGGCTGACCTATACAAGACTCAGCTCAGGCAGCTCGCGAGACACCTCAATATACCCAAAAACATCATAGATAAGCCTCCCTCCCCTGGCTTCTACCCGGGACACACAGACGAGGACGAGCTTGGCATCGACTACACGACTCTGGACCTGGTACTATACTCTCTGGAGAAGGGCTCAGACGCGTCGAGGATAGCCGAAGACCTGGGAATACCAGGGGAACTGGTCGGGTCCGTTGTGAGGCGGGTAAAAGCAAACGAACATAAAAGACGGCTTCCACTAATCTTAAGACTAGGATAATACACTGCATAGGCAAAAGAGGGAGAAGTATGGGCAGAAAGAGACAGAAAGTAGTAAAGTATGTGAAGAAGAGGCTGCCAAACCAGTACCTTTGCCCCAACTGCGGGATGAACACCGTCGGAGTCATACTTAACGAGGAAGAAGGGTACGCCCGGATCGTATGCTCAAAGTGCTCCCTCAAGGAACAGGTGCCTATCCCTGAGAACACGGACCCCGTGGACGCGTACTGCATCTTCGTGGACCAGTACTACGGCGTCGAGGAGCCCCCGACCCCATGATCGGTAAGGTCGAGCGGTACCTCAAGGATAAGATGTCTGAGGAGGGCTGCATCCACTTCACCCTATTAGACCCAGATAAGTCATCCGGGTATGACTGCGCGCAGATAGCCAAGGAGGCCGAAGGGGGCGGGACCGCAGCCATAATGATAGGCGGCTCGACCCTGGCCTCGTCACAGGACCTGGACGCCGCCGTCCAGAGGATAAAGAAAGAGGTTAATGTGCCGGTCATCCTTTTCCCCAACGGCCCTATCGGAGTGAGCAGGCACGCCGACGCCATATGGTTCATGAGCCTCCTGAACAGCCACAACCCATACTACATCATGGAAGCCCAGATGCTCTCGGCGCCTCTGATAAAGCGGTACAAACTGGAGGCGATACCCATGGGCTACATAATATGCGGCGAGGGCTGCGTCGCCGGCTACGTGGGCCACGCTAGACCCATAAGCTACAGGCACCCCAAGCTCGCCGTTGGCTACAGCCTAGCCGCGGAGACACTGGGAATGAGGTTCGTGTACCTTGAAGCAGGATCAGGGGCCCGTGAACCCATCCCGACATCCATGATAACATCCGTGAAGAAGCATGTGAGCATCCCCATAGTCACGGGCGGCGGTATCAGGACCCCCGAGGCGGCTTTGGCGGCAAAAAACGCGGGAGCGGACGCGATAGTGACAGGCAACATGGTCGAAGAGGAGAGCCTGGTAGGAGAAAAGATCAAAGAAATAGTGTCAGCGATAAGAGCCTAGAGACCCCAAGTATTCACATCTCTTATACGGCTGGAGCGGTAACTGTAAAGAACAGCCAGCCACCAATATATCATGCAACATCCTCAGCCCGGAAAGGTAGCCCCAAGTTGATTGAAGTCGAGATGCCCCCGGCCTATAAAAGGTACTTTATGGAGCTAGAGGACAAGCTAAAACAGCTTTACGAGGTAGCGGAAAAGGCGCGGGCGAAAGGTATGGACGCCACCTTGGAGCCCGAGCCCGAGATCACCACCGACATAGCCGAACGCGTAGAGAAGCTCATCGGACCCAAAGGCATAACGCAGAGGATGAGGGAGCTGGAGGGCATGGACCGCCGTGAGATGAGCTTTAAGATAGCCCAGGAGATAGCCCTCGGCCGCTACGGGTCCATGGAGAAGGAGCAGGCCGCGGAGCAGGCCATCAGGACCGGGCTGGCCATCATGACGGAGGGCGTCACCATCGCCCCCATCCAGGGAATCCCGGAGATAAAGATAAAGCAGAACCCCGACCGCACCGAGTACCTGAGCCTCTACTTCGCGGGGCCCATAAGGCCGGCCGGCGGCACGGCCCAGGCGCTCACACTTGTGATCGCGGACGTGGTTCGGAAGGCGCTAGGCCTCGAAAGGTATCAGCCCAGCGAGGACGCCGTGAACAGGTTCATCGAAGAGGTTAGGATCTACGAGAGGAGCGTCAGGCGTTTCCAGTACCACGTGACAGACGAGGATCTGGAGGTGGCGCTTAAAATGCTGCCCGTCGAGGCCACCGGGGTATCCACCGACCACTACGAGGTCAGCAACTACAGGGACGTCCCCGGAATAGAGACAAACAGGCTCCGGGGGGGAGCCCTCATCGTAGTCGTGGACGGCATAGTAGGCCGCGCCCGTAAGCTCTGCGGAATCTGCGACAGCATCGGCATAGACGGCTGGGACTGGCTCGACAAGCTTAACCAGAAGAACGCCGTAAACGGCGAGAAGAAGCCCACAGCCGCCTTCATGGAGGAGATAATCGTCGGCCGCCCAGTCTTCTCGTTCCCAAACACCCCCGGCGGCTTCAGGCTCCGCTACGGCAGAGCCCGCACCACGGGTCTCGCAGCCTGCGGCGTACACCCAGCCACCATGGTGACGCTGAACGGGTTCATGACCACCGGGCTGCAGCTCAGGATCGAGCTACCCGGTAAGTCCGCCGCCGTCTGCCCAGTGGACACCGTCGAGCCGCCGGTGGTCAAGCTGAGGAACGGCTCAGTCGTCAGGGTGGACAACGTGGAGAAGGCCGAGGAGATATACGACGAAGTGGATGATATCCTCTTCAACGGAGACGTGCTCATCAACGCGGGTGATTTCCTCCAGTTCAACCAGGCTCTGCTTCCCGCGGGCTACGACGAGGAGCAGTGGCGCCTAGACGTCGAATACGCACTTGAGGCCGTGGGCGTCACAGCGGTGGAGGAGCTTACTGGGCTGCCCGCTGACGTCATAACCGATTTGGTGGCCGACCCTTGGAACTCTCCAACGCCCTCGGAAGCCATCTCGCTCACCAGGATTGACGCGCCGCTGCACCCCAGATATACGTACGATTGGTCAAGGACGACCTTGGACAGGCTGATCAGGCTCAGAAACGCCCTCGCGGAGAGCTGGAGCCAACGCGGACAAGGTATAAGGCTCGGGCATGAGGATAAGGAGACCCTTGAAACCCTCCTCGTGCCCCATGCCGTCGAGGATGGCGCCGTCAAGTTCGGAGAAGCCGACTCCGTCCTTGAACGCTGCATAGCGCTGGACAGGAAATACGTCGAAGCGGAGGCCGACTCTCCGCTTCAGCAGGTGAACCAATGGGCGGGCTTCACAGTTAAGGAGAAGGCCTACGTCTACGTGGGCGCCCGCATGGGGAGGCCCGAGAAGGCGAAGGAGAGGAGGATGAGCCCCTATGTTCACTGCATCTTCCCCGTGGGCAACGCCGGCGGCCCCCAGAGGGACATAACGCGTTCAAAGCGCGGCGACAAGATCAGGGTCCAGCTTGTGAGACTGGACTGTCCAGAGTGCGGCTACCCGGCCAGGACCGCCCTCTGCGATAACTGTGGCGCCGTCACCGTGATGAGGAAACAGTGCCCACGCTGCAAGACCCTCACCGACAGCGACACGTGCCCCGCGTGCAACACAGACACTGTGGGCTACGACTGGACGGAGATTGACCTCAGGGAGGAGCTTGAGAACGCGCGCAGACATATCGGCGGCATCATTCCCAACAGGATCAAGTGCGTCAAACGGCTCATGAACGAGAGCCGCATGCCCGAGCACCTAGGCAAGGGCATCCTCCGCGCTAGGTACGACCTCAGTGTCTTCAAAGACGGTACCCTCCGCTTCGACCTCACGGACATACCCCTAACCCACTTCAAGCCGGGGGAGGTGGGGGTGCCCGCGGAGAAGCTGCGGGAGATGGGGTACACCATAGACGTGGATGGTGAGCCGCTTACGCGGCAGGACCAGATGCTGGAGCTCATGGTCCAAGACATCGTGCTCCCGGAGGAGTGCGGCGACTACCTCGTAAAAGTCACAAAGTTCCTCGACGACGAGCTCCGCGACTTCTACAAGATTGAGCCTTATTATGAAGTTGACAACAGGGACCAGCTCATCGGCCACATAGTGCTGGGGCTCGCCCCGCACACAAGCGCCGCCATCGTCGGCCGCCTCATGGGGTGGAGCAAGGTCCGTAACTGTTACGCCCACCCATACTGGCACGCCGCCAAGCGCAGGAACTGCGACGGGGACGAGGACGCAATATTAATGGCGTTGGACCCGCTGCTCAACTTCAGCAAGAAGTACCTGCCGGAGCAGAGCGGCGGCCTCATGGACGCACCGTTATTCGTCATCCCCAACCTTAACCCCTCGGAGGTGGACAAGGAGAGCCACAACGTGGACGTCATCGGCCGATACCCACCCGAATTCTACAAGATGTGCATGGAGGGCGCACCTCCCTCCAAGTTCGCGCCCCTGGTGGACACCCTCGGCGGCAGACTCGGCACCGCGGCCCAGTACATGGGCTTCAAATACACCAAGGAGTGCAGCGACATCAACCTAGGCGGCCACGCCGGGGCGTACAACACGCTCCACACCATGCTGGACAAGCTGGAGAGCCAGCTGGATCTAACGGAGAAGCTGCGGGCCGTGGACAGCCAGATCGTCGCCTTAAAGATACTCAACAGCCACTTCATGAAGGACATCGTAGGCAACCTCAGGGCCTTCACCAGGCAGACCTTCAGGTGCAGCAAGTGCAACAAAAAGTACAGGCGGCCGCCGCTCAAAGGCACCTGCGACAGGTGCGGCGGCCCCATACTATTGACGGTCCACAAGGGAGGCATAGAGAAGTACATCGACTCCGCGGAGAACATAGTCGAGACGTACAACCTGGGGGAGTACTACAGCGACAGATTAAGGCTCGTGCGGGAGGAGATAGACTCCCTTTTCGGCGAGGAGCCTGAGGATGACCACACTCAGTTCAACCTAACCGACTTCATGCGCCCAAAAGATAGGCGCTGAGGCTCGGAAAGGTTATTATTGCACTCGTGAGTAAGAGGAAACGAACAAGGGATGAGCAAGAAAAAAAATCAAAGCTCTCCTGGGATGCCTCAGAGCAGCGCGGGCCTAATGAGGTTCTTCCAGGATGAGACCAACGGGGTCAAGATACCGCCGGAGTTCGTCGTAGGGGCGGCGTCATTACTTATCGCGGCAGTGATACTGGCCCGTGTATTCGTACCTCTCTAGACGCCATCCATGTTACAGCCCGCGCAGACCCTTGGCCTCATCTTCTGAAGGCTATCAAGATATGGGAGGAAGAATTGATGCCTGATCCTAGGAGACGTAACCTCGTGATCATGGGAGTGAAGCCCATCATGAACTACGTGGTGGCGTGCCTCACCCTGTTCAACGACGGCTCCGAGACCGTGCTGGTAAGGGCCCGGGGCAAGCACATCAGCAAGGCCGTCGACATGGTGCAGCTGCTCCGCAGGGTCTTCCTCAAGGACGCCGTCGTCAAGGACATCAAGGTGGGGACCGACACCTTGACGAGAGACGACGGGAAAGAAGCCCAGATATCCATAATAGAGATAACGTTGACCATGTAAAGGTCAATTTTTTAAGGCTCACAGTCCACCCTTCAACAGAAGGGATCTGAATGTCTTATCCAAAGATTAAGGTAACCCCGCCGGGCCCTAAGGCGAAGAAGATAGTCGAACGGGACTCCGCGGTTATATCCCCGAGCTTCGGCAGAGCGTACCCCCTCGTCATAGAGCGTGGCGAAGGAAGCATAGTAGTCGATGTGGACGGCAACGAGTTCATCGACATGAACGCGGGGCTGGCGGTGTGCAGCGTCGGCCACAGCCACCCCAAGGTGGTCAAAGCCATCAAAGACCAGGCAGACAAGTTCATCCACTATAGCTACACCGACTTCTTCTACGACGACTACGTAAACCTGGGGGAGAGGCTGCACGACCTGGTGCCCGGCAGCCATAGGAAGAAGTTCTTCTACGGTAACAGCGGCGCCGAGAGCGTCGAGGCGGCCATGAAGGTGGCACGCTGGCACACGGGCCGCCAAGGCTACATAGCCTACATTGGCAGCTTCCACGGCAGGACCCTAGGCGCCGTCAGCCTCACGGCAAGCAAGCCTTACCAGCGGGCGCGGTTCGCTCCGCTCATCC
>CAZEMD010000046.1:0-10323 GCA_964513225.1 uncultured Candidatus Bathyarchaeia archaeon
CTTCCCTTGGGTGAGGGTGTTGATGGACGGCTCGGCGGGTCGATTTTTCTTGGTTACATGGGATAGTTAAATTTCAATGATTGGCTATGATTGGTTGAGAAGTTGTTAATTGGCTTTTACTTCCGGTGCATGGGGAGTTCTCCTCGCGTGTGTGCGGGGTTCAATCATGCACTTTTTAGGAGTTCCACTCCCCACAGCTCATGCATATGTAGACCACGGGAAACTCCCTGGGATAGCCTATCAGCTTGGGGGTCTCACAGCATTGTTTCTTTTTCGTTACGCTTGTTCCCTCCGGGTTGTCTAAACCATTGTCTAGGGTGATAAACGTTGCATGTTTATATTGTTTACGGCATAATTGTTTTATTATATACTAATATTGTTGTAATTGGGGCATAAGGTGTGTGTGCTTCTATACACTGTCCCTTGGTTTGACTTTTACGGTGTAGGCGTCTTTCATGAGGGATGGTAGCAGGTGGGATAGGAACTGCTCCGCCGTGGCGTGGTGAGTGACTCCCCTCGTGCTGATGAGCGCCCACTTTTTGCCTTCCTTGTACCAGGTGTTCACCAGTTTATCTTTGTAATATATTTCGATGATGCACTCGTCGTTCCTCATGCCTTGACACTTCTAATAGTGAACGACTCCTATCTAAAACATAGGTGACGGTTTGGTTCTGAGAGACACAGGGATGGGTTCTTCCCGTTTGACGGAGACATCATGAATCATGAGGAATGTATGTTAAAAAATGGGTGAGGGGGTTTACTCGGCCCAGGGCATGGTGTACAGGGAGACGGTTCGTGACTTCTCGATGGGGCATTTCTGAAATGCTTCGGAGCCGACGTATTTCTCGAAGTCGGCGTTTTTTCCTTTGAGCATGTAGGCCATGCCTTCGGGGACTCCGAATGGCCCCCAGGGGCCCATCATCTCCAGGTTGAGGTCTTTTAGGGCTTTCTTGAAGTCTGCCCATGCCTTGGGTGCCGTGTCTGTGGTGACTCCTTCTCTTGGTTGGCCGTATATCATCCAGTGTGTGAACGGCATTTTGTTTTCTCCTAGAAGGGCGTGTTTACGCCTGTATTTTATTTCATGTATCATTATAAAAGACTTCGCGAGCGTGCGGTTTGATGGTTAAGCATTCTGTGGTAAAGGGTGCAATTATGGTAACAAAGCTCGTTGCTAGTTACTCGTTGAACACATCGTCTTTCTTGTCGTTAAACAATTATGTAAGCAGAGATCACTTAAAAATCTGTAATATGTTCCAAAAAAATATATGGTTAGAATTAATTTAAATTAATATGAACTATTTAGCTTTAGAAACGATTGTTGTTTTTCCTTTATGTATATTAATTATATCTAGTATTATTAAATTCACTAACATAGAGGAACAAGGCGAAGATCGAATTAGAGCACTCAGTGATTTATTCAGTGATATTGGTCTTGATTCTTATTATTTAGGCCTATCGACCATTATTTCTTTTATAATTTTAAAGTATCAGACAAATATACCGAGTGAAATTCTAATAATTTTAATAATTTATGGTCTTCTCATTGGAATACTTGCTTCTATCTATAAATATCCCTATGAAAATTTAAGGAGAAATTGGTGTTTTATATTTGGTCTACTAATTAGTTTAGGACCAATGATTTACGTAATGATTCAAATTTTGAATATGTGAATTATTCTATTTTGGGTTAATGGTAGTATGACCTGAAATAATAACAGTTTTTTCATTGGGTCTAATTTCTATTAATACTTTTTCACCTGGTTTAAACGGGAATTGACTGTCGTTAACAATATTTGAAGGAATGTATAGTCTGGCTCCTCCCTGCTTTCCGACTTTAACTATTTTTGAATCTGCTTCCAACATTTGTTATCTAATAACCCTTTTACCAAGATCTATATAAATATTTTGGAAAATTTCTATCATAATTTTTGATATTAATTTATCAATAATTATGCCAAAAGGTAACTCGAAGTATTCTTAGTTCCCGTTAAACAATCACAATATTGCGCGCAGAAAGCCTTGTGTACTAGAAGAATCTAATTATATTATCGTTTAACTAGAACCTCCAAGTTGTCTACCGAGGCCTGCTTCATCATCTTCTTGAACTCGTTTACATCTTTCGTTTTTAGTTGGCTTTTCCTATCAAATATCCATACAAACACTTGATCATATTCTCGTGAATACTTCATTACTTGCCCAACCATACCCGTAAGCTGTGTGGGGGTTGTAATGACTTTAAGTTCAATAGCATACTTATCGTCAACCACAATATCAACGCGTCCACCTCTAGCCCGTTCTTGATAATTCACTTTATTCGTACCAAATGCCGCTTGTAAAGATTGAACCATTTGAACTTCCAGGTTACGCTCTTTAAATTGACTTCTCTTTCTAATTATTGGTTTAAAGTTCTTTAAATGCGATTTTAACTTAGTAATAGTTTTAGTTATTTTCTTAACTTTGGTCTTGACTTGTTCTGTTTTTATGGTCTCTGTTCTTGTTATCTCTTGTTCAATCTCTACATCTTCGGTGACTGTTTTAGTAAACCGTCTTGGAATCTTTCTTTTTATCGACTCAAAGAAATCCGCTACTATTTCTGTATTTATTGGTAAACTGCTAAAATTGATCTGGTCAAGGAGATCATTTTTAGTCATTGATTTAGTAAACTCAACTCCATATTCGTCACAAAATTTTATTAGATCGCTTTTTCTCAACGTTTTTAAAATGTTCATGGCTTCTTTGCGATCTTTCATCTTATCCATTTGTTTCTGCGCCTCTTCCTGAAGCTTGGCGCCTGCTTTCTTACCTGCCTCTTTGAGTTTATCGAAGAAGCTCATGTGATTATATAGCTAAATTAAATGTTTAATATTTTCTATCAATAAAAATGCCTGCATGTACGTGGGTTATTGGTTTAATCTCCATAAATCTCTAAACATAATAACCTGATGAAGCCTCATGAAGCTGTTCCTAAACCGACGCGGGGGAGCGGCTACGGCGATACTATTATTCATAGGCGTATCCCTGCTCGTCGCCGGGGGCTTTTGGTACTATACTTCGATCAGCGGCAGAGGCTCGATGGACATAGCCGATAACTCATCCGAGATCGTCGGGGAGGACGCCCAACCTTCAGAGGAAAACGAGTATTTTTCGGCCCAGGACGCCATAGACGACCTTGGAAGCAGAGGAGTAACGATTGTAACCGTCGCACAGGTTGACGAGTACAGCGATGACGTGGGCTTCCTCGTCGAGTACTCCGAGTTCAGAAAGGCCGCTAAAAAGGAGAAGATGGTTCTCCTGTACATCCCAGAAGATCAAATATGTAGGCTGCTCATCCCCTACGAGAACTCGTTCATAGTCTGGCGGCCCGACATCAGGTTTGAGGACGGCGAACCAGTCCAAGAAACCATAAGACTAGAGATCATAAGCGGAGACAGCGCGAAAACCAAGGAAGGCTGGACCATCGACCTGAAGGTAGTGAACCTGGGCAACGTGGCGTCTAGAATCGGGAGCGTCTCCATAAACGACGTCGAGGTGGACAAGTTCGACGTCAGCGGGTTTGGTTACTCGGATGACGAGGTCGGCGTGGGAGAGACGGGCACGAACGCCCCTCTAGACGTCGCCGTCAGTGGCATAGCTCATGTCTACGCATACATATCGGATAGCTACTCCAACTTTTCATCCGGGACAACGATAAACGTGAAGCTCGTTTGCAGGGGCATGGATTTCATCAAGCTGGTTCAGCTTGCTTAACACACCACGCATTCAAATGAGAGACACGAATTCAATATTTTTAACTCTGCTTCCACTCTGTTTCATAATGAACCATTACGATAACCGTCTCGGCAAACCACCAGACTCACCATGAACCGCCAACATCCGCGATTCAATAACGGTTTACCAATTGTATAGTCTAGACGTGTTACTTACAATACCTTTTATTCACTTTCATAAAATAGACCCTAAACATGTCCCCAAGAAAGAAGAAACAACCCAAAAAAAAGGCTCCACCCCTACCGTATAGGGTGTCAACCAGCGAGAAATACAGATGCGTATCCGCGTCAGGGATGTTCGGCGACGTGAATTCAAACGACTGCCACATAATATTCTACCTAGACCGACACGTACCAGACGTAGTCCCCGGAGGCAAACCGGGAGAAATGAGAGTCAGAGAAGTAAACCGCGAACTACAGGTCGAAATACACATGTCACCAGCCCAACTGATGTCGATGTCACAATGGATGACGAACCAAATGAACGACTACCAGGAACAATTCGGCGAAATCGAGATACTAGCAGAGTAATAATATAACCAATTAACACATCAAATTCTCCATCCATGGAATTATTAACCAAACTTTTCACCTAGAGTTCTCCGATTTGCTCCGCGTCCCCGGCTCGCTCGGTTCCCTCAAGAACGCTATCTAGGCTATCTAGACTAGACTCGTGGAGCCCGATGTTGTCAGGATTCCCAATTCAAGGGCGACGCCCACAACCAACCCTCCCCCCGATAAGCCTCATAAATCCCCCATGTAACCCCGAATCACACGCCAGGCAGGCATCTACCCAACAACGATTTATCCTCCCGAGGCCCCTTATCACGCGATCACTTTGAAGATCAGCGAGGCACAAACACACTCATACAGACAGTTCACCGACCACAACGAACGGCTGGGCAAGACCTGGACCCCGTTCACCATGGCCACCAAGATGCTCGAAGAAGCGGGGGAGGTAGCGTCGGCCATCCTAGGTCTCGAAGGCATAAAACCCAGAGGCGACTACACAGAGACGACGCTGGGGCGAGAGCTGTCAGACCTCCTCTACAACGTGTTCATAATAGCGGAGACCTACCACGTCGACCTAGAACACGCCTACAAGCAGACCATCGACAAATACGAGGAATACCTGTTCAAGCAGACAGAACAAAGGAACCCCGCAGGCCAACCAAAAAAAAGGAAAAATAGCTAAAAAACATTAACCAGGCCCCGAAAAAAACGCTTATAACAAGTAACCAATTATAAGGAAAAAACAAACTCGTCGCCAGAAAAAACGCTTATCGTAAGTAACCAACGATAAGGAAAGCCCAAACTTCGAGGATTACACTATCCTCGTCAGAAAATCGGCATCCATCTACCCTGACAACGCTCTCCCGAGCCTGTACGCCTCCTCCAGCTTCCCAGGCAGCCCCTCTATGGTGATGTCTCTCCCCGTCTCCGGGTCGTACGTCCTGCACACCAGCGTATGAAGCTCCACGTCGAAGTAGGGGCAAATCCTCTCGAACATTGCCACCGCCGACTCGCAGTGATGGTTGTACGTTATTATCACGGCGAAGGTCTTGCCCTCGAACCCCTTAACCGCCAGCGCCTCCATCCTGTCCTGCACAGTCTTCATCTGAGCCGTAAGGTACCCCCAGTACATGGGCGTCGCCCACACCACCAGGTCAGCCTCCCTGTACGCCTTGTATATGTCGGTCATGTCGTCCAGTATGACGCATTCATACGGAGGCTCGTTGCAGCCCAGGCAGCCCTGGCACGGACGTATCTCCATATCGTTCAGGTAGAAGTGAGTCACCTCGTGGACCCCCGACTCCGTCAGCCCACGCAGGAAGTGCTCGACGAGGGTGTCAGAGTTCCTACCCCGCCTGGGGCTTCCGTGCAGCACCACGGTCTTCATGCACAAACAAATGCCACAAGGCATACATATCGGTTTACACGGCCCATTACATATTCTCCAGCATCCATCCGATGCCCCATGGATTTATCTTAACCCCCACCCAGACACACCCATGAACCCCAAACAAGCCATAGGAAGACGCATCGACCAGCACAGAGAAGAGCTCATCGAAGTCAGCACCCGCATCCACAACGAGCCCGAGCTAGGCCACCAGGAACACAAGGCCAGCAGGCTCCTCACAGAACAACTCAAACACCACGGCTACGAGACCAGGCTCGGCGTCGCCGGCATGCCAACCGCGTTCACAGCCACCCTCAAGGGACGCGGCCCAGGCCCCCACATAGGGATACTGGCCGAGTACGACGCCCTCCCCGCCATAGGCCACGCCTGCGGCCACAACCTCATAGCCACAGCCGCCCTAGGCGCAGCCATAGGACTCACCGCCGCCATCCCCGAGCTCGACGGCACCGTCACCGTATACGGCACCCCAGCCGAGGAAGGCGTCGTCCAGAACGCCGGCGGCAAAGTCATCATGCTCGACAAGATATCCGAGGCCGACGCCGCCCTCATGATCCACCCAGGCCCAGAGTGGGGCGGCTACGGCGCCTCCAACGCCCGGGAGAGCTTCCTCGTAGAGTTCCACGGCAGAAGCAGCCACGCCGGTGCCGCACCCGAGAAAGCCATAAACGCCCTCGAAGGAGTCCTCCTCACGTTCCAGGGCATCAACGCCCTACGCCAACACATCGAGCCCGACGTACGCATCCACGGCATAATCAAACACGGAGGCGACAGCCCCAACACCATCCCCGACCACGCCAGCGCCCATCTCTACGTCAGAGCCTCAACCATGCCTAGGCTAGAAGAAAACTACGCCAAGGTAAAGAACATAATCAAGGGAGCAGAGCTCGCCACAGGAGCAAGGAGCAGCATCACCCAGGTCGCCAACACCTACGCCAACAGGCTCCCCAACAAGACCCTCAGCGACCTCTTCAGACAAAACATAGCCATCGAGGGCGTGGAGTACCCCGAGGAGACCGAGCCCAGGAGAAGCGGGGCCAGCACAGACTTCGGAAACGTCAGCCAGCTCATGCCCGCCCTCAGCGCCTACGTCAACATAGGCGACGTCGTCCTCCACAGCCCAGACGGCGCCGAGATGACCGCCACCCCCAGGGCCCATGAAGCCATCCTCAAAGCCGCCAAGGCCCTCGCCTACACCGCCCACGACCTCATCACCAGGCCAGAGCTGCTAGAGAAAGCCAAGGAAGAGCACAAGGCGTGGCTGGAGAGACAGGGCGGCTCCCAGACTGCATAACTAACGTTCTAGGTGCTGCGATCAACGAGGTTTAAGAGCCGCCGCACCCCACCCAACCCCATGCCCAGATGCGTCATCTGCTGGAGAACCCAGCCATGCAGAGGCAAAGGACACCCCCGCTGCAAACAAGAGAAACCAGAAAACAGCCCAGAAGGTTAGTAGACGGTGATCGTCCTGACGCCCTTGATGTACCTGCCAGCGTCAGGCGTCCCCAACGCCAGCCACTCCCTCTGGAACTTGAAGTACTTTTCGTTACTACCATTCGCCTCGAACACACAAACCACGTGCTCATGCACGCCCAGGGGCATGCCCCAGAAAATCATCTTCACCCCGTACTGCGAAGCCACCTGGCTCCAGTTCAGCGGCAGCTTCTTCCGGTCCTCCAGCGAAAGCTGCAGAAACTCCGGAGTCATCTCACAGAAGACGATGTAGCGAACCATTTCCGTCAAATCATCCGCATATCCTTATTAAATATATCGGATCAAGACACGGCAAACCCTCCGTAAACACGTCCCATGACACGACGTAAACCGGTTAACGTTCAGAAACCTCTTGAAACGTCGGGGCTGGTAGGTGATTTATACCCCGAGCCGCTCTTAATCTCGATAGACTTGTCTAGAAGCTACATCGAGCTGAGCAGCGACGAGAGGGACCACGCCCAGGCGCTCCACCGGGAGAGCATAGTCATCGACGCGAGCATCGTCGCGTTCATCAACTACGTCGGGGAGGACATCTGGATCGACGACGTCCTCAAGGGCGGGCTGACCGCGACCAACGCCACCGTCTGCATGGGGCGAGCCTTCAACGACGCCCTCACCGAGCTCGGGGAGTACCACGACTGGGCCGAGAAGAAGAAGGACAAAGCCCTCATCGCCTACAAGGCGTCGGACATCGAGAAGGCCAAGAAGGAGGGGAGACACGCCATCATCCTCGGCCCCCAGGACAGCAGCTTCCTCGAGGGGAACCTCCGCTTCCTAGAGGTGGCCCGTGACTGGGGCATCCGCATCATCCAGCTCACCTACAACAGCAGGAACGAGGCGGGGGACGGCTGCACGGAGCGCTGCGACGCGGGGCTCAGCAACTACGGCGTCAGGCTCGTGGAGGAGATGAACAGGCAGGGCGTCCTCATCGACCTGAGCCACACCGGCGACACCAGCGTCATGGAGGCCATCGAGACGAGCAGGGACCCGGTGAGCTTCACCCACGCCATACCCCGCAGCTCGACCCCCACTGAGATGGGGGGCTACGCCGCCTGGATGAGCAGCGGCCCCTACGGCGAGTTCCTCAGGTACTCTCAGCAGAGGGGGAAGACCGACGAGGCCCTCCAGGCCTGCGCCGAGAAGGGCGGCGTCGTCGGCGTGACCCCGTACTTCGCCAAGAAGGCGGGGGACTCGACCCTCACCGACGACCTCATGGACCAGGTGGACGCCACCGTCGACCTCGTGGGGGCCGACCACGTCGGCTTCGGCAGCGACCTCGACTTCAGGAACAGCGTCACGAGGGCGGCTCACATCTGGAAGCACCCGGACCGCATCGACGTCGACTACTTCACCCCCATGGACAAGTCGTGGGGCTACGGCTGGCTGGAGCACATGCCCAACCTCACCATGGGGCTCGTGGCCCGCGGCTACTCGGACCAGGAGGTCAGGGGCATCCTGGGCGGCAACTTCCTCAGGCTCTTCAAGAAGGTGTGGGGAGGCTAACCCCTCTATCTGTGACTTTTTACCCGTAGTCACGGGTTCAGATGAGGGCGATGTACACGCCGGAAATCAACCTGTAGTATTCACTATAGGTTCGATGGTGAACAGGTCAATCGCCCAACGGCTACTCGGCGACGCCGCCGACGAGGACGGGAGCTGGATCATAGTATACGACTTCATCGAACGCAAGCCCAACCCCAACTTCTGGGTGAACCTGAGAAGGATAAGCGACTCCAGCGGCGGCGGCCTGATACAGTACAGCGTCTACCGGACGGAAAGCCACAGTGAAGCCCAGGCGGTCCAGAGACTAGTAAACCACTACGGAGGAGAATCGAGGATGTTCAGATGTGTCGAGACCAACCTGTAGTATTCACTACAGGTTCAACTTGTAGTATTGGCTATAGGTTCAACCTGTAGTATTGGCTATAGGTTCAACCTGTAGTATTGGCTATAGGTTGAAGGTATAGTATTGACTATAGGTTGAAGGTATAGTATTGACTACAGGTTGAAGGCATAGTATTGACTACAGGTTGACTTAATCGATTATAGGAAGGTCTCAGGCTCTCTTCTCACACTGTAGTTAGCATGAAGCCAAGAAGCGGCCCTCCTCACCCGCTCATGCTTCCAGGCTCTGGCGCCTGTCGGGCAGCTCTTCACGCACGCGGTGCACGCGATGCACTCCGTTTCAACCGTATTCACCGAGTCGGTGACGTTCACTGCGGCCGTGGGACATACCTGTGCGCATCGACCACACAGCGTGCAGGTCTCGGGGTCGGTCTCAGGCGACAGCGGCTCAACCCTCTCCCTTTCCTCGAGGGGCTTGTTCCAGTCTCTGTTTTCCCTGTAAGGTCTGTGGCCCGGGACCACCAGTTCGGGCACCTCGCCGAGCCCAAGCTTGACCTTAACCTGTTCACCGAAAGCCTCAGCCTTGCCAAGGTCTGCCTCATCTGGGCGTCCCGTGGCTATCGGTGTCTCGGATGTGTCGAAGCTGTGTTCACCGATGAACGCGGCCCCGGCGATCGGCTGGAAGCCTTGCCCCAGCGCGATGTCGTTGAGTTCGATTAAAGCGTCCTCGTAGGCTCTGTTACCGTACACCACGACGATGACTGCTGGGCCCTGACTCCCTTTGACGTTCTTTAGACGCCTCACAGCCGTGTATGGGATGCGTCCACCGTACACGGGGGCCGCGATGACGGCCAGCTCGTCTGACTTGAAGCCGTGCTTCTCGGCCTCGGCGTCAGGTAGAGTCAAATCGACGCGTTCGAACTCCGGGCCCAGGCCCCTGGCGACTGCCTCCGCCGTCCTCTTCGATGTACCCGTGGGCGAGAAATACACGAGCCTTGTTTTCCTATTCTTAATGCCCGTCATGCGTCGTTGTCTGTTTCGCCTGTTTTCGTGGTTAAATTTAACCTTTGGTGCCAAACGTATGTACTATGAGTGATCATCTTTTCCCTCACTACACTAACCCCGGCTCGGAGAGCTACAGGCAGAGGATACTGCCCCTCAGGCAGCGGATGGATGTGTACAACGGGTGGCTACGGAAGCGGCTTGAGACGCTGCTGCCCAGGCTCATGGACGAGTGCGGCATAGAGATGTGGCTCGTCATAGCCCGGGAGTACAACGAGGACCCCGTCATCATGAGCC
>CAZEMD010000047.1:0-10254 GCA_964513225.1 uncultured Candidatus Bathyarchaeia archaeon
GGGGCGTGGTACAGCTCCAACGAGCAGGACTCGCGGTTCGCCGGGCTCTGGGCGGGGCTGCCCGTGCTAGAGCCCTGGGACCAGCAGTCCGCCAAGGACATGACCCGGGACGCGTTCGACCTCTCGGAGAGGCTGGAGCTGCCCGTCATGGTGAGGAGCTGCACCAGGCTGAGCCACGCCTCGGGAGACGTCACGCTGGGCGAGATACGGAGGAAACGTAACCCCATCGTCTTCGACAAGCACTGGAAGATACCTTACAGGTGGAACGTGTACGGCCCCCCGGGCCCCATCGAGAAGCACCGCTGGCAGAAGGAGCAGACGAAGAAGGCGCGGGACATCGTAGAGGGAACAGGCTACAACATGCTTCACGAGGCAGAGAAGGGCTCCAGGCTGGGCGTGGCCACCTCGGGCATGGCTTCAAACTACGTAAAGGAGGCGTTGAACAGGCTGGGGAAGCGTGAAGGTGTACACCTGCTGACCCTTGGGACACCCTATCCAATCCCAGAGAAAATGGTGAAGGGTTTCCTCGACGGGGTGCACGTCGTTCTCTGCGTCGAGGAGGGTGAAGCCCTCATAGAGCGGCAGCTTCACCAAATCGTCAACAGCCTCGGTAGGAACGTCGAGGTGCTCGGCCGGCTCTCCGACGGCGACATGCCCGCCGTCGACGAGCTTGACCCGGATAAGGTGGAGTCGGTGCTGGCGGCGTTCCTCGATGTTGAACCGCCTCCGTCTGGGGAAGACTCCGTGAGGGAGGAGATGTCTGAGCTTGTGTGTGCGCGAAGCTCTTCTTGGTGCGCTGGTTGCCCCCACATCGGCAGCTTCTGGGCGTTAAAGATGGCGTTGCCGGCGGACAAGGTGAACATAATAAACACGGGCATAGGGTGCTACGAGATGAGCGGCTACGGGATCGCCGCGGCGCCCATCGAAGCAGGGGACACAGACGAGTCCAAGAGGTGGAGGGCGACCACCCCCTACGAGATGACTGACACGCTGTACGTCATGGGTAGCGAGACGGGGCTCAGCCAGGGACAGTACCAGGTGGGCTACAGGGACGGCGAGATAGTCAGCGTCCTCGGCGACTCCTCGTTCTTCCACACCAACCTCGCCCCCATCACCAACGCGGTGTATAACAAGGCGGATCAGATGATCTTGGTGCTGGACAACCTGTGGACCTGCATGACGGGCCACCAGCCCAACCCCTCGACGGGGATGAACATACAGGGCGAGGACACGTACACGCCGTCCATCGAGGAGATATGCCGGGCCCTGGGCGTCCAGCACGTCGAGACCGTCGACCCCTACAACCTGAAGGAGACCATAGACGCCATCAAGGCGGCCCTTGAACACGAGGGCGGCCCCAGCGTGATTGTCCCGCGGAGGGTATGCGCGTTACAGAGGTCCCGCGAGCTTCGCCGCCAACGACAGAAGGCGCCGCACTACGTGGTGAACGAGAGCTGCACAGGCTGCAGGATGTGCCTCTGGCTAGGGTGCCCAGCCATCGGGTTCGACGAGTCAAAGACCAACGCAGCCGGCGGGAAGGGGGCCGCCTTCATCGATCCCCTCCTCTGTGTGGGCTGCGGCCTATGCGCCCAAGAGGAGGTCTGCAGGTTCCATGCGCACGACAAGGTCGGGGAGGGAGAGTTCTAGGATGGTGGCCAACGTGGAAAGCCTGAAGGAGTTCAACCTCATCGTGACGGGCGTCGGCGGGCAAGGCAGTGTCCTCGCGAGCCACATAGTGGCGGAGGCCGCCGTCAAGCAGGGCTTCAGGGTCAGGGTCGGCGAGACCTTTGGCGCCGCCCAGAGGGGAGGCAAGGTGCACTCCCACGTCAGGATCGGCGACGAGGTCCATGGACCCCTGTGCCCCAGCAGGTCCCTGGACGTCCTTCTAGGGTTGGAGCCTAACGAGGCTCTGCGTCTCGCCTTGAAGTACGCCAACGAGGAGACGTTGATAATCACCAACACCCGCCCGGTGCCGTCCATGGACGCGAACATCGGCGCAGACGCCTACCCGGACGTCTCTCAACTCATCGAGGCGTTGAAGCGGCTCTCGGGGAACGTGGTGTCTTTCGACGCGACGGAGCTGGCGGTGGAGGCCGGGAACGAGCGAACCATGAACGTCGTGCTCCTCGGGGCACTTGCCGCCAGCGGGAGGCTGCCCTTCGGGACTGAGGCCTTACGCGAGGCGGTCTTGAGCCGCGTCCCCCCCAGAACGGTTCAGGTCAACGAGGCAGCCTTCAACCTGGGCCATGATCAGCTCTAACCCCTTTTTTAAAAAGGAATAAACAAGTCGTTCAAACCAGTTTCGGTGTACTCGTCCAGGATGGAGTTGGATGGCTACACGTTCTTCAGCACGTCTAGCAGTATGTCTACGCCGCTGTCGGCCTGTTCCTCCGTGAGTATGAGGGGCGGAGCCAATCGGATGCTGCACGGGCCCGCGGCCAGCAACAGCAGACCCTTCTTGAACGCGTCTGTTATGGTTTGATCTCGTTCCTCAGCTGCCGGCTCCTTGGTCTCTCTGTCCTTCACCAGCTCCAACCCGATCATCAGGCCCTTGCCGCGGACGTCGCCTATGATCTCAGCCTCGTCCTGGGCCTCGGTCAGCCGTTTCTGTATGTGGTCCCCGACCCTCGCGGCGTTCATCCAGAGCCTCTCCTCTGTGAGCACGTCGATGACAGCGGAGGCCGCCGACACTATTATCGGGTTCCCTCCGAGGGTGTTCTCGTGGGCGCCTTCCTCCCAGTCCATCACCTCGCCCTTGGCCGCGCACACCCCCATGGGCAGCCCCGCGGCCACCGCCTTGCTCATGCACATGATGTCCGGCTCCACGTCCCAGTGCTGGCACGCCCACATCTTGCCGGTCCTGCCGAAGCCCGTCTGCACCTCGTCGTCGATCAGCAGTATGCCGTGCTCGTCGCACATCTCACGGACCCTAGGCCAGTACTCCTGTGGCGGAGACACGTAGCCGCCCGCCCCTAGGAGGGGCTCGAAGATCAGCCCAGCCACCTCCCCGGGGGTCACGACGAACCTGAATATGTGTTCCTTGATGTAGTCGAGGCAGTACAGCCCGCAGCCGGGGTACTCCTGCTTGAAGGGGCAGCGGTAGCAGTACGGGTACGGAGCCAAGACGGCTCCGGGCATCATGGGCCCGAAGTGCTGCCTCGCCTTGCTGCTGGTGGACGTGAAGGCGAGGGAGCCCATGGTCCTGCCGTGGAACGACCGCATGTAGCCTAGGAAGTACAGCCGCCTGCTGTGGGCCCGGGCGAGCTTGATGGCGCACTCGACCGTCTCGGAGCCGCTGTTCCCGAAGAAGAACCGCTTCGACCCCTCCCAGGGCATCACCCCTGCCGGCTTCTCCGCGAACTCCACCTGAGGGACCGTGAAGTAGTCGCAGCTGTTGACGTGGTCGCATTTCTGCGCCTGCTCGATGATGGCCTGGGTGACCTTCGGGTGGCGGTGCCCTATGTTGGCGACCGCTATGCCTGAGCCGAAGTCCAGGTATATGTTGCCGTCGATGTCTTTGACCCAAACGCCCTCGGTCTCCACCCCCACGAGGGGGGCGGTGCGGGAGAGAGAGGGTGAAAGCAGCTGCCTGTCCCTCTCGATTAGATCCCTGGCCTTGGGGCCGGGGGGAGTCACAACGATTTTCGGGTGAGAACCCTTTTTCATCTCCTCACCAGTCATTACTGGATTATTTATGGTTAAAAGGCTGTCCAGGGCACGTCGGCGGGTAACAACCTTTATTTCCCGTCACGGCAGAACAATGCACCTTGGTGAGTTGATTGGCGAGGGATAGTCTTCCGATCCGTTGAGGACGAAGAGACCTATTCCCAAGTCATCGAAGTCGAGGGCCACCTCATCGACTCCATGATCCTTTCTAAGATTCTAGACGCCATAATGGATCAGCGGGGCGAGTTCGAGTTCCTCGAGTTCAATGTTGGGAAGCAGAAACACGACTACAGCTTCACGAGGATCCGGGTAGCCGGTGAGACGAGGGAGCATTTAGATGAAATTCTCGGGGAGGTGCTGCGGCTGGGCGCGACGCTGCCTGAGACCCCCGAGGTGGAGTACCTGCCCGCCCCGGCGGACAAGGTGCTCCCAGACGAGTTCTACTGCACCACCCATCACCCGACATGGGTGTACATGGGCGGGGGCTGGGTGCCCGTGGAGGGACTCATGATGGACAAGCAGATCATCGTGGAGTCCGAGGACCACAGGGCTTACTGCAAACCCATAAGCATGGTGGAGAAGGGAGACCTGGTGGTTGTGGGGGAGAGGGGCGTCAGGATCAAGCCCCCGGAGAGGCCCCGCGAGGGTGTGGGCGTCTTCGAGTTCATGGGCAGCGACGTCTCCCCCGAGAGGCCCGCGACGTCCATCATCCGCGAGATAGCCCGGAGCCTCAGGGAGAGGGCGGGGAACGGCGGCAAGATAGTGGTGGTGGCCGGCCCCGCGGTGGTGCACACCGGCGCCGCGCCGTACCTCGCCCGGATGGTGGAGCTCGGCTACGTCGACGCCCTCCTCTCGGGCAACGCGTTGGCGGTCCACGACGTGGAGAGCGCCCTGTACGGGACGTCGCTGGGGGTGGACTTGACCCGCAGCCGTGTGCAGAGCCCCAGGAACCACATAGCCGCGATAAACGAGGTCATGAAGGCGGGGTCCCTGAGGGCCCTGGTGGAGAACGGCCGGCTCAGGAGCGGTATATTCTACCAGCTCATAAAGAATGGGGTGCCTTTCGTTCTGGCGGGTTCCATCAGGGACGATGGGCCCATACCCGAGGTGGTGAAGTGCATGGACGAGGCCCAGGCTCGGTACAGGGAGCAGGTCAAGGACGCGGACTATGTGGTGATGCTGGCGTCGACGCTGCACAGCATAGCGGTGGGGAACATGCTTTCGAGTAGCGTGAAGATCGTGTGCGTGGACATCAACCCGGCTGTGGTTACCAAGCTCAGCGACCGGGGCACCAGCCAGGCGGTGGGGGTGGTCACGGACGTGGGCACCTTCCTGCCGCTGCTGGTGAACGAGCTTCAAAAATAGACTGAATGGCCCGGTTTAAGGCTACTTCACGTCCATCTTCACACCCGCCAGCGCGCGGCTGCGCAGGGCTTCGCTTGCCTCCCTCCACTTAGAGTCTCCGCCGGGTCCTTCGAAGTCCGTGAGGCTCAAGCCGTGCCGTTCGAGGGCCTCCATGTAGACGATCATGAGCTCCCGCTCTTTCTCCTCGTCCAGCCGAATCAGGCGGACACGCATCACGTCGCCTTCTAGGCGGTAGCCTTCCTGCTCTAGCAGACGCACCACGTGCATGGTGTCGGAGTCATCGGACCAGCCGCCCCGTACAGCCTCTACGTTGTAGTGGCGGACGCTGTCATAGAACTCGTGCCCACGTATCATGGTGCGGTATGGGTCGCCCGAGTAGTCGTAGCTTCTCGTTGTAACTGACGGAAGGTAGCCTTCAAACTGGAACCAGTACAGACGCTGGACCCGCCCACGTTCATCGGCCTCCGCGTAGAGGTGGATCTCGCAGCGCGCCACCTCGTAGAGAATGAACGTCTCGCCGCCCACGTAGGTTAAGCCGGCGTCCACCGTGATGGTTTCCTCGGGGAACCCGGTGGAGACGAGGGTATGGCCTTCAACGTTGACCTGGGGCTCCAGAGATGATTCCTTGTTTTCCATGGTGTCACTCAATAGAAATACCCGCGTATGATAAGGGTAGCTTTGGTTCAATCAATCTTTTTCATTGACATCCTCTGCACGATGAAGGGCGTGTCCTCTCTATAGTTGATGTACTCCTGTCCGAACCTCTTCACCAGCTCAGGCTCCTCCTTTCCCTTTATCCAGAACGAGACGGCGGGGCCTTCGCTTTCCAGGACCTCTTCAACGACGAGTTTTACAGCGAGGGGTTCCTCTATGTCGTTAAGATCTGGGGTTAAAGTGAGGTAAATTTCGTCGAGTAGAGGGAATACATCAACGTCCCGGCGGTTTTGAGGTTTAAACACATGACAGGAGGCAGCGGAGTACTCAGTTGCAGAAAATAGCTACTTTAGTCTTATCAAACGAGTTACGCTGATGACCTTTCAGCTAAAAGCAACGAGTCAAAACTTTGGGGGTTTTATGATTAACCGATCCTCCAAAGGGTGTATTCATATTAAATTGGTGTAATGATCCACCGTCGTCTTGATAACTTTGACTTTTTTTTATTGAACGAAGGTGAAGAGAGATTGGTTGATCTGGGTTCTCGAATGGTAGGAATGCTCTTAATAATTGTTCTCGTGTTCATCGGAAGAAAATATTGGCAAGCCTACCGGAAAGAGTACGAGGACTAGGAGGGTTCACGGGAGTCCTCGCCTATGATTATTGGTTAGGCATACTCGATTTTGTTTTCTTTCCCTTGGTTAATCACTTTTTCATCCGCTCTGGCTTTGATCGAGTTGTTCATCGAGTAGCTATCCAGCCATATATGGGCTGTGTAGGAACCACCCGGCGACTCTGCGAACATTCGCCCGTCTCTATGGTTATCGCTGTAGCTGTCTGGCTCCCTTACACCGAAGTCGCTCATGTCGTTACCCTGAATCGAGTTGTTTAGCGACCTCAGGTCCTGTTCCCGGGAGCTCCTTCGTCCCGATACCCGGATACCATAGTACGCGTCGCCTGTGAGGGTGTTGTCGATCACCTCGAATTCGTCGCATTTCCTGATGTGTATCCCCTCGTATCCTTTCCGCAGCGTGATGCGGTTGTTCCCTATCTTACCGCCTCTCAGCTTGTCTGCTTTCTCCCTGTCCATCACTGGGCCGAGGACTTTGATGCCGCTGTAATTCAGTCTATCCAGCTTCAGGGTGTTGTTCTCGATCTCGACGTTGAACCCCGGCGACGGGAAGCCCCAGGCGCTCTGGGCCAGTATGCCTGTCCCTGCCTCGGGGCTCGAGAAAGGGTAGGAACCGTAAACGTCTGATTCTATGGTGTTGCGTCGTATCCATATGTCTGCCGTTTGGAGGCATCCCGTCACCGCTATCCCCCTCGCGTTGGTGTTTCGTATGACGTTGTTCTCGATGTTGACGACTCCCGATGCTTGATGCACGGCAACGCCGAAACCCATGTAGTACTCGTGGTTGAACAGATCGGGTCGGTATTCGGGGTCTTCCTCAAGGCCGTTCCTTGAGAGGAAGCCGCCGAACGCCCCGCCCCGTGCGAAGTCGATGACGTTGTCCTCTATAGTGACCTTGCCTTTGAATACGCTGGGCTCGGAGCCTCGTATCCAGATCCCTATGACCACGTCGCCGAACGCACCGTAGGTCATGCCTCTCCCGTACCCCGTCATCATGGTGATCCTGTTACGCTTAATGTCCAGGCTTTCGGCTTGAACGCCCCATATGCACACGTGGTTGAAATCCGTGAAGTGTATGTTCTCGATATACACCTTGGCGTTTCCACCGTTCACCTTGAAAACGGAGTCAAACTCCGTGAACGGAAAACTCCAGCCCTTTTTGTAGATCGTCGCCGCGGGTATGTCTCCTTCTTTTCCCTCTCCCCTGACCGCGACGCTTCTGGATATCTCCACCATGGAGGAGCCGAAGTTGAACGTGCCTCTGAGTATCACTTCATCGTAGTTATCCACTGCCTCCTGAACAGCCTGGGCGTCTACCTCTCGATTATCCTGCCCTACAACCGTGATACTTTCTAACGGCTCCTCCTTTATCGGGGGTCGTCCATACTCGACTTGGGGTAATGAGGTGGCTGTTCTCTTCTCTGCTTCGTCCCAGTGATGCTGGAAGTATTCTCTGCACCAGCTGAGAGCCGATTCATGGGTTGCGGTGAACCCCTTGAAGTCGTGTTGACCATCCGACATAGGGAAGGCCAACACACAACGGCTGTCGGATAAGAACAACAATACGCTGACCTTGTCAAGCATTCTCTGCTCGACCAACGGCGTCCTTCTCGTCTGGCTCAAGGCATGGATTTCGTCTGATGTCATGGCGTCGAGGTCGGGGTTCAGCACCCGGTCTCTGGGCTCGATTATCCTGAACCTGACTCCGCGGTTAATGGTCTCGACTATGGTTGACAGGAAGTTCATGGGGAACTGGTCTACGAGAATCCATGCATGTTCATTTGATTCCTTGAAGAGGTTCTCCGTGTACCGGAAAAAATCCATCGCGTTCCGTAGACAGGTGCTTCCTCCTAGTTCACCTATCTGCTTCACAAACCGTGCCGGCACCTCTGCTAGGCTGTGAGTCTCGAAGTAATCGCTGTTAGCCGACAGGAACTCGAATTCCTTGAACAGCAGGATAGAAGTCTCTCCATACGGGGTCAGATGGTATAACCCCTCCACGTCTCTCTCGATGAGACCGATGTCCCTGAGCCTGGTTAAGTGGCGCCTGATCTCAGGGTGGTTCAGGCCCTGCTCCCTCGCTATCTCCGTTATACGCATGGGGTTTCTCTGAAGCAACAGCAGAATCCTGTGCCTAATCTCGTTGGATACCTCGAAGAGAAGGCTGTAGAAGTTTTCAGACGCAGACATCTGGTTGATTCATCCTCCCTTCGTTGTACCGATTAGTATTCGTTGTATTGATCTTACGGAGTTGAAATAAAAAATCTAGTCTTTTCTGAGTCTGAAGGTTAGGCTAACGCTATGCTTCAAGCGAAAAACGTTGATCACACGTTCACAGTCGAAATATGGTCTAAGAAACATGTGAAGAGCATCTCCATCTCAGATGAGACCCCCGACCGGGTTTTATTCGAGGGAAACCTCGGGGCATTACAGGATCTATCCCTTGTAGAGGGTGACGTCTTGGAGATCATCGGGGTCAACGGCGTTCTGAGGATAAATCTAACAAAAAAACAGTTACAGGAAACCATCGAGAACGCATCGAAGCCGAACCTCGGCGCCGATGAGGGGCGCTAAACGAAATCCGAAAGGAGTGTCAACAGGAAATGGATATGGAGAGAGACGTCGCAGCCGTAAAGGCTGTGTTAAACAAGTACGCCGAATTCTGTAACGCCGGAGACTTCGCGTCGTGGATGTCTTTATGGGCTGACGACGGGGTTCAGATGCCACCCGACGCACCGACAAATGTGGGAAAAGAACAGATACGAGAAGCGATGAGACCCTTATTCGACCAGTTCGATTTGAAGATAGAGATTGACACATTGGAAGGTAGGGTGCACGGTGACTATGGTTTAACCCGTTGCACTTACTGGCTGGATATGATCCCTAAGGCTGGTGGCGAGGCGATTCACGCGATGCCGGACGGCAAGGCCTTGACCCTCTATGAGAGACAGTCTGACGGCTCATGGAAGATTGTGTACGACTGCTTCAACTCTAACAAACCTCCAGCTTGAATAGAGGGGAATCAAAAAAAATCAGGGTTCCCCTTTTTTTATGAAGCTTAAAAATCCATAGAAGTATATTGGGTTGGCATTTGATTGTCTACTACTTCCTTCGTTGTACCAATGAATCTCTGACGCATTGATCATACGGAGTTAAAATAAGAAAATCAGCTTCATCCAAACCTGAAGGTACGGCATATGATGCAATCGATACAAAATGTAAGCGTCGCATGTCGAAGCCTAGCTCCGAGGAGGGGAGCTATACAAATACCCAAACAAGAAGGAGATTAGAAATGGGAAAAAAGAACTTGGCGCTGTATACTGTCACAATAGTAGCTTTATCGATGGTAATTTGGCCACTAGTAGCTGCAAAGCCCGATACTCGTTTGAATGGTGACGTATTCATCGAGTTGCAAGACGATTTCGTTCAGTTTCCAGGATGTGTGGACCCTTGCCCCTGTTCCTTTGTCGGGACTGTTTCAGGAGACATAGAAGGCGTTTTTTATGTTCATCTTGTGGAGGCTTGGTTCCCGGCAGAGAATAAAATAGAACACTTCACTGAATACTGGTACATCGACACAGGTACTGGCTACATACAGGGAGAAAACAAAGGCAAATGGACTTTCTCTAACTTCAAATGGGTAGCGAATGGTGAAGTGACCGGCGCTTCGGAAGACTATGAGCACTTGATCGGCTCTAGATGGCAGTATAGCGGCACAACGAACAATCCCTTCGTAGATGACCCTGTAGTTGGATACGGTAAATTCCATATCACCCATAACAAGTAACCGTAGAAGAAAAAGTGCCCCTCACCTCCCAATTTTTTACACTTGTGTAAATCGAGACTTTTAGATAGACCATTTAGTGGCGCCCAATTACGTCTCTGTACTAGAGAAAGGCAGGGAGATCAAGAAACGATGGCTCCTCGACATCCTTGAA